>JAGRJD010000076.1 GCA_020442915.1 Thiothrix sp.
GTTAATGACAAACGCGCCCGCACCACCGCCGCGTTTCTCAAACGGGTTCATCAGCACTGCCCGGTCAACATCCGCATCATTCTGACCGACAACGGCAAGGAATTCACGGACCGTTTCACCGCCAACGGCGAGCGGGAGCCGACCGGGAAACAGGCGTTCGATCAGGTCTGCACCGGGCTGACCATCGAACACCGCCTGATCCCGCTGCGCCACCCGCAAACCAACGGGATGGTCGAGCGTTTTAATGGACGCATTGCCCAGCTCACCCGGACCACGTACTTTGCGAATGCGACCGAGATGGAAACGGCATTGAAGCAATACCTCAGGCTTTACAACCATCACATGGTGCAGCGCAATCTGGGCCATCGGACACCCATACAGGCGCTGAAAGACTGGCAACGTAAACAGCCGGAATTGTTTAATCGACGGGTCTATGATCACTCGGGTCTTGACACATAGGCAAAGACCCGTTTGAGATGAGGGGACCCGGCATACCCTAACCCGCGTTGTTGTGACGTCTTACCGACAAACGACCACTGTTCATCCATTTCACACACCAACTCCATACCCATTTTGTCACTGGCTTCGTTGTCGATAACCTTCTCGACCACACCAGACTGATTGGCTTCATCCAGGTAGTCCAACTGAAAGCAATGGTGGCCATCACGGCAGCGATAACGTTGGAGACCACTTCGAGCTTGACCATGCCGGTCAACCCACTCACTTTGACAGGATGGACATTTCACTGGAATGCTGGCCATCAGCACCTCACCGCAAAAAGTTTCATCTGACTACACGAGCAAGTTCAACTCATCTAGATCATGACCGGAAAATGATCGAAGCATTTGAATGCAAATTCTCCCGGCTTTGGGTGAGGGGAGCGTGGCATCCACCATCTTGCCTTCTCAATGCTTGACCGCCTCGCTGATGCTGTTTTCCAGCTGCTGTTGCAGCGCTTCCTGATCCACCATCCGGCCATCGCGGGTGGTGATGTGAAACACGTCTTCCGCCTGCTCACCCAGGGTACTGATCTGGGCACTGTGTACCCGGATGCCTTCGCGGTCCAGCACTGCCCCGATGCGTGACAGCAAGCCGGGCATGTCACCGGTATTGACCTCCATCAACGTCACCTGCTTGTCCGGATTCTGATGAAAACTGATCCGGGTCGGTACGTCGAAATTGCGCAGGATGCGGCGCTGGCGGTGCCGGCGTGGCTTGTAGGTTTCCAGCCCGAGGTTGTGGCGGATGGTGGCAGTAATGCGCTGCTGGTCATCAGGGGTGGTGATCAGTGTATTGTCCGGCCCCAGCACGTGCAGGGTATAGAGGCTGGTCGTACTGCCCTCCAGG
This sequence comes from Thiothrix sp., assembly GCA_020442915.1. Lineage (GTDB taxonomy): Bacteria > Pseudomonadota > Gammaproteobacteria > Thiotrichales > Thiotrichaceae > Thiolinea. Next base: position 1,348 of record JAGRJD010000076.1, read on the forward strand.
GCCACCAGCCGTGCTTGCACGATATTGAGGTTGAGCTGTTCCAGGCTGGAGACCACCCGTGAGAACAGGTGTGGAAACTCCTCGCTGTAAACAAAGATGACGTTACTGCTGGAAGAGGTGGTGGTCCGGAGTTCCACCAGTGGCAGGTCGGTGCTGGAATGGGTCAGGATGTGCCTGGCATGCCAGCAGATGGATTCCACCGAATGCTGCAGGAGGTATTCTTCCCCCAGCTGTGCCCAGAAGTGCTGGCACTGCTCCTCGCTGAAGCTGTCCCGGACCAGCTCCTCTAGGGCCGTACCACGTTTTTCCTGCAGCAGCAGGTCGGTCTGGCTGGCCAGTGGGGCATGTTTGCGCAGCAGTTTGCGGGTGCCCAGATAAAGCTCGGTCAGCAGCGACTGTTTCCAGCTGTTCCAGAGTTTGGGATTGGTGCCCTTGATGTCGGCAATGGTGAGCAGGAACAGGGAATCCAGCCGGTTCTGCTCCACGACCTGGGTGGCGAACTCCTGCAGTACCGCCGGGTCGCTGATGTCCTTGCGCTGGGCCGTCATGCTCAGAAGCAGGTGATTGCGTACCAGCCACTTGACCAATAGTGAGTCATGCAGGTTGAGGCCGTGCTCGCGGCTGAACAGGTAGGCATCCTCGGCACCCAGCACCGAGTGGTCCCCGTTGCGGCCCTTGGCGATATCATGGAACAGGGCCGCCAGATACAAAAGCTCGGGCCGGGGCAGGTTGCGGAACACCTCGCCCGCGAGCGGGATTTCATGTGTTCCCTTTTCGGTGCTGTAACGGCGTACATTGCTGAGAACCATGAGCGTGTGCTCATCCACGGTATAGGCGTGGAACAGGTCGTACTGCATGCGTCCGACAATATTGGCGAACGGTGGCAGATAGGCTGCCAGCACACCATAGCGGTTCATGAGCCGGAACACGTGGGTCACGCCGCTGGACTGGCGCAGAATCTGCATGAATATCTGGCGGTGCCAGGCCTGACTGCGGAAGCCGGCATCAATACGGTGCAGGTTGTGGCGCATCAGGCGGATGGTTTCCGGAGCCAGGCCGCTGAGGCCGCGTGTGGTCTGCAGGATCAGGAAGATTTCCAGCAGTGCAGTCGGATACAGCACAAAGGTGTCTGGCGAGTTGACCGCCAGTAGCGTGCCTTCGCGCACATACCATTCCCCGACCATGGCGGGCTGGCTGGAGGGGCTTTGCAGCAGTTTGCGCTGAAAGTAGCCCAGCAGTACGTCGGTGAGGCGCTCCAGCTGGGTGATGGTTTTGTAGTAGTGCTGCATGAAGGCTTCCACCGCTTCATTGCGCTGGCCTTGCGGGTAGCCGAAACTCTCGGCCAGCGTGTGCTGGTAGTCAAACAGCAGCCGGTCCTCCTTGCGCCCGGTCAGGCTGTGCAGCTTGAAACGCACCCGCCACAGAAAGGCCCGGCCTTCGCGCAGGGTTTCGTATTCCTCCCGCTCCAGCAGGTTGCGCTCATGCAGCTCCAGCAGGGACAGGCGCCCGTATTCACGCTCCAGAATCCAGGAGATCATGTGGATGTCGCGCAACCCGCCCGGCCCCTCCTTGAGGTTGGGTTCCACCCGGTAGGCGGTATCGCCGAACTTGAGGTAACGCTGCCGTTTTTCCTCCAGCTTGGCACGGAAGAAGCGTTCGCTGTCCCACATATTATGCGGCAGAATGCCCCGGCGCAGCAGGAAGAAGGCGTTTTCGTCCCCGCACAGGAAGCGGGATTCCAGCAGGTTGGTGATGACGGTCAGGTCCTTTTCGGCTTCCTCCAGGCATTGTTCCAGCGTGCGTACACTGTGTCCGACCTCCAGCCCCATGTCCCACAGCAAGGTCAGGAAGTCGGACAGTTGCTGTGCCTGTGCCGGGCCTGGCTCCTCCCCCAGCAGGATCAGCAGGTCAATGTCCGAGGCCGGATGCAGCTCACAGCGCCCGTAGCCACCGACGGCAATCAGGCTGGTATCCGGCAGTTCCCCCAGGCCCTGACGGTTCCAGGCATCGCAGACAATGCGGTCAATCAGGCCGGTGTGTTCATGCAGCAGGGAGTGAATGTCCTGACCCTGCTCGAACAGCTGGTTGAGCTGCTCACGTGCCTGCTTGAGCAGGGCGGCGCAGTCCGTTGCCTGCAATGGACCGGCGTGGCTGGCGAGGAACTGCCGGTACAGTTTGTCCAGAACGGGGGCCGGAGGCGTATTCATTGCAGGCGGCTTTCCCAGCCGGCCTCTTCCGGACGCAGGGTCAGCACTTCATAACCTGCCGGCGTGACCAGCACCATGTGCTCCCACTGGGCGGACAGCTTGTGGTCCTTGGTGACGGCGGTCCACTGGTCCGGCAGGATTTTCAGATCCGGCTTGCCCTGATTGATCATGGGTTCGATGGTGAAGATCATGCCCGGCTCCAGCACCAGGCCTTCGCCGGCCTTGCCGTAATGCAGTACCTGCGGTTCTTCATGAAAGCGCAGGCCGATGCCATGGCCGCAGAACTCCCGTACCACCGAACAGTAGTTTTTCTCTGCATGCTGCTGGATGGCCTGCCCGATGTCACCGAGCGTGGCACCCGGACGTACTGCCCGGATACCGAGGTACATGCACTGCTGGGTGATGTCCGACAGGCGCTGGCCGGCGACCGTGGGCTGGCCGGCATGGAACATTTTGCTGGTATCGCCGTGGAAGCCGTCCTTGATGATGGTGACATCAATATTGAGTGAATCGCCTTTTTTCAGGCGCTTGTCGCTGGGAATGCCATGGCAGATCTGGTGGTTGATTGAGGTACAGATGGATTTGGGGTAGGGCGGATTGCCATAGCCCAGTGGAGCGGGAATGGCCTGCTGGACATTCACGATGTAATCATGGCAGAGTTGGTTCAACTCATTGGTACTGACACCGGGTTTGACATGGGGTTCAATCATGCCCAGAACCTCGGCGGCCAGTTGGCCGGCAACGCGCATTTTTTCAATTTCTTCCGCGCTTTTAATATGAATCGCCATCAAAAGACTTCCAGGTAGCACTTCAAGGCGAATCATGGTATAAAGCGCACGCCGATTTGGCAAACAACTTTGCCGGATTGGGGTTTATCCCGAATTATCTGAATACCACACATGCACCGGCACAGGTCGCAGGGTGCCCGTCAGCTTGAATGCAGACGGGTTGCGGACTGGGGTGCATGGAGGCGTAACCCGAAACAGGAGCTTATCATGCCTAAAGTGACCATGCGTCAGATGCTGGAGGCCGGTGTCCATTTTGGCCACCAGACCCGTTACTGGAACCCGAAGATGGCACCCTACATCTTTGGCGAGCGCAACCGCATTCATATCGTCAACCTGGAACTGACCCTGCCGATGTTCAACGATGCCATGAACTTCGTCGGCAAGCTGGCAGCCCGGGGTGGCAAGGTGCTGTTTGTCGGCACCAAACGTTCTGCGCGTGAGGCCGTGCGCGAGGCTGCCCAGGCCTGCAAGATGCCTTATGTCAACCATCGCTGGCTGGGAGGGATGCTGACCAACTTCAAAACGGTCAAACAATCCATTCGCCGCCTCAAGGATCTGGAAAAGATGACGGAAGATGGCAGCATCGAACGTCTGGGCAAACGGGAAGTCCTGACGCTGCAGCGCGAACAGGAAAAGCTGGAGCGCAGTCTGGGCGGCATCAAGGACATGAAGGGCCTGCCGGATGCCATTTTCGTCATTGATGTGGGTTATGAGAAGATTGCCGTGCAGGAAGCCAGAAAACTGGGGATTCCGATCATCGGTGTTGTCGATACCAATAACTCGCTGCAGAGCGTGGACTACGTGATTCCGGGCAATGATGATGCGATCCGTGCCATCCAGCTGTATGTCACTGCCGTTTCCGATGCGGTCAAGGAAGGCCATGTCAGTGCGGCCATCACCGGTGAGGAAGAGCGCCTGCCGGATGAGGCAACCGAAACAGGGGCTGCCGAAGCGGCTCCGGCAGTGGCTGTAGAAGATGAAGCAGCTGAAGAGTAAGGCTGTTTGAACACAAACTGAAATTCAGGAGAGTAGAAATGACAATTACTGCTGCAATGGTCAAGGAGCTGCGCGAGCGTACCGGTGCCGGCATGATGGAGTGCAAGAAGGCTCTGACGGAAGCCAATGGTGATATGGAAGCAGCCATTGAGCTGATGCGTAAATCCGGTGCTGCCAAGGCAGACAAGAAGGCAGGCCGTACTGCGGCTGAGGGCCGGGTCGTGATTGCTTTGTCGGCTGACGGCAGACGTGCTGCGATCGTGGAAGTCAACAGTGAAACCGACTTTGTGGCCAATGATGACAACTTTGTCACCTTTGCCAATGCGGTTGCGGCGGCTGTACTGGCTGCCCGGCCTGCCGGTATGGATGCTGTCGCCGGGCTGAAGCTGGCGAATGGCCAGACCGTGGAGGAGGCCCGTACCGCACTGATTGCCAAGATCGGTGAAAACATCCAGGTGCGCCGTTTCGAGCTGGTGGATGCCGGAGCCGGCACGCTGGGCATGTACCAGCATGGGGCCAGGATCGGTGTCGTCACCGTGCTCGGGGAGGGCGATGCGGAAGTCGGCAAGGATGTGTCCATGCACATTGCCGCCAGCCGTCCGGTGTGTGTGGATGAAAGCGGTGTGCCGGCAGATGTGGTCAGCAAGGAGCGTGAAATCCAGATCGACATCGCCATGCAAAGCGGCAAGCCGCGTGAAATTGCTGAAAAAATGGTGGAAGGCCGGATGCGCAAATTCCTTGCGGAAATTACTCTGGTTGGCCAGCCGTTTGTCAAAAACCCGGATCAGACCGTGGCTCAGATGCTGAAGGAAAAAGGGGCCTCTGTCGCCCGTTTTGTACGGCTGGAAGTCGGTGAAGGCATTGAAAAGAAACAAGAAAACTTTGCAGATGAAGTTGCGGCTCAGGCAGCAGCAGCGGGACGCTAGGTTTTACGGTCTTCAGACTGATGAAAAAGGGAGTTTCGGCTCCCTTTTTTTGTGGGAAAAAGGTAAATATTTATGGTCGGGATTCATGATCTGTGGCTTTTTATCGTGGCCGGGTTGCTGCTGAATATCACACCGGGTGCTGATACGCTGTATATTCTGGGCCGCTCCGCCGCCCAGGGGGTCCGGGCCGGTGCTGTTGCAGCACTGGGCATCGGGGCCGGCTGTCTGGTGCACATACTGGCGGCAACACTGGGTCTGTCCGCCATTATTGCCACCTCTGCCACAGCGTTTGCCATCCTGAAACTGGCCGGGGCGGCTTATCTGGTGTGGCTGGGTATTTCATTGCTGCGCAGCGCCGGTCACACAGGTGAAAAAGCCCGGGTTTTCGGGCAGGACACGATGCGCAAGGTGTTTCTGCAGGGTTTTATGACCAATGCACTGAATCCCAAAGTGGCGATTTTCTTTCTGGCTTTTCTGCCGCAGTTTATTGCTGTGGATGCGCCTGACAAGGCGGTTTCCATGCTGGTATTGGGCCTGATTTTTGATCTTAACGGGACACTCTGGAACCTGCTGCTGGCTTATGGTGGCTCCAGTCTGGCACGACGTATCGGGCATTTGCCCTGGGTGGCAAGGCTGTCACGCCAGTTGGCAGGTGGCCTGTTCCTGTTTCTGGGCTACAAACTGGCGATCAGCAGAAGCTGAGCCCATCGTCAAACACGGCTTCGGAGCAGAACCGTTGCAGGTGTTGATCGTTTGCTGATTTTGTGTTTTGCAGCAAGCAGCAAGTTCATTGCTTTATGAGGAAAAGCATTTCTTTCATACTTTTTGTATGATAATCTGTTTTTTTTTCATAACTGTTGAAAAAGGACTTCCCATGTTGCTCCATATGTTTCAGAAGCTCACAACACTGAGCTTTGGCTTTGCCCTGTTGGCTGTCAGTTTCGAATGCTGTCCAGGCGCACGGAATTTACATGGCACAACGCCAGGGTGAAATGGCCTTCATTTATGGACACGGGCCGTCGGATGAGCCCTTTACCGCTGATCGGTTCAAGGGTGCAGTAGCTTACAGCCAGGAAGGTGAAAAAACTGATGTGGCGGTTGAATACAAGCATGGCTATGCGGTATTGCCCAAAGACAGCCAGCTCGGTCTGGTCACCGGAATTTATGACAATGGCTTCTGGAGTGAAAAGGCGGATGGGGAGTGGGTGAACGAATCCAAACCTGAGGTCGAGGGCGCCAGGCAAGGCGGCCATTACATGAAATACAGTACCACCATCCTGAGTGTGGATGCCAAAGCAGGGCAGGTGACCGGCATGCCTCTGGAAATCGTGCCACAGAAAAACCCGTTGGGGCTAAAGCCAGGCGATATCCTGCCCATCCAGGTTTTCGCCAATGGTAAACCTCTGGCTGGTGTGGAAGTGGTGGCTGAGTTTGTAACTGACCGTGAAGACAATGTGGTCAAAACGGATCGTGAGGGCAAAGCAGAAATCACGATCCGTAACAATGGCCTGAATGTGATTGCTACTGAAGCATCTGAAGACCTTGAGGATACCAGCAAAGCGGACAAGCTGGACAAATTCGCCACGCTGTCTTTTACTTTCCCCCCGGATCACTAAGTTCAAACACAAAATATGCCAGCTTTCCGTTCTGTTTTGCGGGCCTCCCTGTGGATGCCCGCCCTTCTGAGCAGCACCGTTCACGCGCATCCCGGACACTCCCATTTTGGCCGCGCTGAGGAGGAGCCGGGTTTGCTGCTTCTGGTTTGGGTCGGTTTCGTTCTGGTAATGTCAGCCTATGGGGGGTGGCGCTTGTATAGGATGTATTCGGCATCACACCAGTCGGCCGACAAGAGTGCAGATGAAACCAACGCTGCAAAGTAGGGGGGGCGTACAAAAAATGCTTCCCTATTTTGCAACTTCATTGCAAAATATTCAAAATTAAGAACCGGTACTGCCAAGTACAAGTAACAGTCCCTCGGCTTGGCCATGTCAATCGATCATTTTTCCAGGAAACCAAACCATGCAAGGAACATGCAAAACACCATTTGCTTTAAGCCCTCCAGTGTTGCCATCAGCTCCGATTCGGCCCGTCCTGTTATTGTATGCGGCATTGGTGGTAACTTCGCTGGTTGCCGGTGTGGCAAGTAGCGGTGTCCAGGGAAATCCGGATAAGGACGTGCTCTCGATCAGTGCTCCATTTGAGTTTACCAGCCATGATCCGGCCAAGGATGGCTATATTTATAGCCGCATGCAGGTAGCCGAGACCTTGACACAGGCAAATACCCAAGGTGAAGTGCAGCCACTTCTTGCAACTGAGTGGCATGTTGATAATGGCCATAAAACCTGGACGCTGACCTTGCGGGATGGGGTCACATTCCATGATGGTAGTCCGATGGATGCAGTAGCGGTTGCCAATAGCCTGAATATTGCATTCGCCAAGCCCGGCCCATTGCAGAAAGCACCTATTGTCGGCATCAGCGCAGAGGGTGGGAAAGTGGTCATCAAGCTGGAAAAACCCTATAGTCCCTTGCTGGCAACGCTGGCGCATTACTCCACCGTGATTCTTGCCCCCACTGCTTATGATGAAGCGCAGCAGGCCATTGCCATTCAGGCAACAGGTCCCTATCAGGTTGAAGAGTTTGCCCCGCCGCACAAACTGCGGGTCAGGCAGTTTGCTGGGTACTGGGGGGGCAGGCCCGGTATTGTTGCAGCGGAATACCTGACAGGCCATCGTGCTGAAAGTCGTGCCCTGCAAGCCAAAAGTGGACAGGCTGATATTGTTTATACGTTGGATCCCGCCAGCTTGAACCTGCTGGAGAGGGAGTCAACCGTGACCGTGCACTCCGACCATATCCCGCGTACCATCCTGGTCAAGGTTAATAGTGGCCATCCTTTCCTGAAGGATGTCAAGGCAAGGCAGGCATTAAGCCTGGCGATTGACCGTACGGGTATCAGCAACAGCATTATCCGTGTTCCCGGCTCTGAAGCGAATCAGCTCGTTCCGTCAGCTCTGGCTGATTGGCATGTCAAAGCGCTTCCTCCCGCCAGCCAGAATAGGGAAAAGGCCAAACAACTGCTGATGGAGCTGGGCTGGCAGGATTCGGAGAGTGGGACTTTGGTGAGGGACAGCCAGCCTTTTGAGCTGACCCTGATTACCTATGCTGACCGCCCGGAGTTGACGGTGGTGGCGACAGCGCTCCAGGCGCAGTGGCAGGAACTGGGTGTCAAGGTCAATGTGTCCGTGGGGAACTCCAGTGATATTCCGCGTATGCACCAGGATGGCTCGCTGGAGCTGGCCTTGATTGCCCGCAATTTTGGTCTGATCCCTGACCCGCTGGCCGTGATTCAGGCTGATTTTGCGGATGCCAAAGGGGGTGACTGGGGAGGCATGAATTGGGACAATGCCGAGGTGCGGGAGCTCCTGACCAGACTGCCGGAAGAAACGGACCCTGCTGCTTACCGTCAGGCTTCGCAGCGTGTTGCCGGTATTCTGGCCGAAAGCCTGCCCTTGATTCCGGTAACGTTTTATACCCAGCAGACTGCCGTTAACCAGCGTGTCAAAAACTTCCGCTTCGACCCGTTTGAACGCAGTTATTTCATCAGTGAGATGGAACTGGCGCAATAATGCGAAAAATCTTCTGGAACCGCCTGTTACAGGCGGCTCTGGTCGCCTGGGGTGTAGGGACGCTGACTTTTGTCATGATGCGTTCACTGCCAGGGGACATGGCCTACCGGATTGCTGCCGGGCGTTATGGTTATGATAATGTCACGGCTGCGGCGGCTGAATCCGTGCGTACTGAGCTGGGGCTGGATCAACCTGCTGTGGTGCAGTACTTCAACTGGCTGGGTGACCTGTTGACTTTCAGGCTTGGCCATACGATGGTGAGTGGTGCCCCTGTCATCGGGGAAGTTCAGCACCAGTTGGGGCATTCTGCCTTGCTGGCGTTTGTGGCTCTCTTTTTTTCCATTCTGATCGCTTTGCCGTTAGGAATTTTTACGGCATTCCGTCAGGGGGGCTGGCTGGATCGTGGCACCCTGTTTGTTTCCTCCCTGTTGCGTTCGCTGCCGGTGTTTGTGGTCGGTCTGGTATTGATATTGCTATTTGCACTGGAGCTGCGCTGGTTCCCTGTTGCCGGTTTTGGCAGTGTCAGGCATTTGGTATTGCCAGCATTGGCATTGGCACTCACGCTGGCTGCTGTTTCCAGCCGGGTGGTACATGAAAGCACTTATCAGGTGTTGCAGTCCGGCTATTACCAGTTTGCCCGCCTCAAGGGGCTGGATAATACGGCCGTATTCATGCGGCATGGCTTGCGTAACATGTTGGTGCCGGTGGTTGCGTTCATGGGGGTGCAACTGATTACCCTGATTGAGGGTATTGTCATGCTGGAGTCCCTGTTTTCCTGGCCAGGTATCGGCCATGGTTTGGCCCATGCCATCTTTGCCCGCGATATTCCCATGATTCAGGGTGCGGCACTGGTGATGGGGCTGGCTTTTGTTGTCCTGAATGCCCTGATTGATCTGGTCTGTTACTCCCTGGATCCCAGGAGCCAGCTGACATGAGCACCACCGAACAAAAAATTCTCAGCCGCAAGCAATGGGCGGGTATCACCATCCTGGGCTTGTTGGCGCTGTTTGCCTTGCTGGAGTGGGCTTTGAATGATGCGGACCCCTATCAACAAAACCTGATCCGTTATTTTGCAGCACCCAGTTGGCAGGAGCCATTAGGCACGGATCAGTTCGGGCGTGACATGTTGGCGCGTTTGGGGGCTGCGGTCCGCCTGTCGTTTGCGCTCAGTCTGTTGTGCGTGGTGAGTGCTGCCAGTATTGGTACCTTGCTGGGCGTCGTGGCAGTCTGGGGAGGCCGGTCTGCAGATACTGCTTTGAATCTGCTGGTCAATACCCTGATGGCACTGCCTGGGCTGGTGCTGGTGTTGTTATTGGCGGCTTTGGTGCCAGGCTCCTTTCTGATGCTGTATTTGGCACTGTCCCTGATTCTTTGGGTGGAATATTTTCGGGTGGTGCGGGCTATCAGCTTCAGTCTTAAGAGTAGCCCACAACTGCAGGCATCTTATCTATTGGGTTTTGGCCGTTGGTACCTGTTCCGACGCCATGTATGGCCAAATATTGCCCCGGCGATTATCACACTGGCTGCCTTTGGAGCTGCCAACTCCATTATGGCCATGGCGGCAGTCGGGTTTGTTTATGTTGGCCTCAAACCACCCACTGCGGAACTGGGGTTGATGATTGTAGAGTTATTTCCGTATTACAGTGATGCCCCATGGGTACTCGCACAACCTTTACTGGTCATTTTTCTGCTGGTGCTGGGTTTCAACTGGTTGGCTGGTCGGCGTCATCCGCTTGCCAATGAAAACTGACCTGGCGGCTCAAACCCCACCACGCGACACCCCATCACGCAATAGGCTGAAACAATGACATATCTGATTGAAATCAGTAACCTGAGGATTTTTGCCGGGAGTCCTCAAGGCCAATGTTTGCTGGAAAACCTTTCCCTGCAGCTCAATCCTGATAGGCCGCTGACCATACTGGGCGAAACGGGAGCAGGCAAGAGCCTGTTGGCACAGGCAATCATGGGCAATTTGCCGGCCGGGCTGCTTCGTCAAGGTGATATCTACTGGCAAGGTGAATTATTGGGGACTGAAGAATTACCCCATGACCACTTATGGGGGCGACAGATCAGCTTGTTGCCACAGGAGCCCTGGAATGCTCTGGACCCAATCATGATCAGCCGCCAGCAGGTAGCGGAGGTTTATGAAGTCCTGCATAAACAACCGGTTGCCCAGGCTCAGGACAGGGCACGGCAGGGACTGGATCAGGTAGGATTGCATGAAGCGACCGAGTGCCTGCCAGGTCAGCTTTCCGGCGGTATGGCTCAGCGTCTGGCTTTTGCTGCAGCCAATGCGGGTCAGGCTGCCTTGTTATTGGCCGATGAGCCGACCAAGGGGCTGGATTATAGCCGCCGTGCCGATATTATCCGTTTGCTGCAACAACATGTCACCAATGGCGGTGCTTTGCTGGCCATTACTCATGATATTGAGGTGGCCCGACAGCTGGGAGGGGATATGATTGTCATGCGCCGGGGTAAAGTGTTGGAGCAGGGGCCGACCGCCAGCGTGTTGGCGGATCCCAAAGCAGACTATACCCACGCACTGATTGATGCTGTGCCGCAAAACTGGAAAATGTCTGTCAGACAGAACCCGGTATCGGAAAATACGACCCTGCTGGAGGCGGAGCAGCTGGGTATGCGCCGTGGCGGTAAAACCCTGTTTCAGGATTTGGATCTGACGATTCGGCGGGGGGAGGTCATCGGAATCAGTGGTGACAGTGGTTGTGGCAAAACAACCCTGGGGGATATTTTGCTGGGTTTGTTAACCGCCGAGCAGGGTCATGTGCATTTATCTGCACCACGTATTCGGCATCAATGGCTCAAGCTTTATCAGGACCCGCCGGCTGCGTTTCCCACTCATATCCGGTTGGGGCAATTACTGGATGATGTGGTGCGACTTCATCAGCTGGATCAGCAACGGATTGGTACACTGCTGGAGCAGCTCAACCTGCATCCTGATTTATTGGGGCGCACCAGCCGGGAGGTGTCTGGTGGCGAATTGCAAAGGCTGGCCTTGTTACGGGTTTTGCTGATGAGTCCGGTTTTCCTGTTTGCCGATGAGCCAACCTCACGTCTGGACCCGATTACCAGTAAGGAAGTGACGCTGCTGCTGGTGGAGCAGGCACGCAAAAACCAGTGTGCCTTGTTGCTGGTCAGCCATGACCCGCAGTTGTTAAATAAGGTATGTGATCGGGTACTGGTATTGGGTTGACCGGACCTGCGTGAGCCGTTGGGGAGGGCGATAGTGATTCCGCCTACCAATCGGGTATTTTTTGGGCTCATCGGCATCATGGCCGGATTTGGTCAATCGCCCGGTGGCTTCCCTACTGTCTGCGGTCCGGTTAAAATGGCTGCCCTGTATTTTTCGCGATATGGCCGAGGACAGCATGAGCAGCCCCAACAATCTTGTCACCCTGATGGATACCACCTTGCGTGATGGTGAGCAGACCCAGGGGGTATCCTTCGCACCCCAGGAAAAATTGAGCATTGCCAAAGCGTTACTGGGTGTATTGAAGGTGGATCGTATCGAGGTGGCTTCTGCTGGCGTCTCTCAGGGAGAAAAAAGTGCTGTTACCCGTATTAATCATTGGGCAAAAGCCAATGGCTTTGATGGTCGGGTTGAGGTGCTGGGGTTTGTGGATCACACCCGCAGTGTGGACTGGATCTGTGATACCGGTGGCCGGGTCATCAATCTGTTGACGAAAGGCAGTGAGAAGCATTGTCATAATCAGTTGCGCAAGCATCTGGAGCAGCATGTGGTTGACATCCGCCATACCATTGCCTATGCCCATGAACGGGGTCTGGCGGTGAATGTGTATCTGGAGGACTGGTCCAATGGGTATGCTGACAAACCTGAATATGTGTTTGCGCTTATGGATGCACTTAAAGACCTGGGCATTCAGCATTTCATGCTGCCGGATACACTCGGGGTCATGGCACCGGATGAGGTGTTTGCCAGCCTGTCGGATATGGCCACACGTTATCCGGCCTGTCAGTTTGATTTTCATCCCCATAATGATTACGGCCTGGCGATTGCCAATGTCATGGCGGCGGTCAAGGCTGGGGTACGTTCAATTCATGGCACCGTCAATTGTCTGGGCGAACGGGCTGGCAATGTCTCCATTGCTGAAGTGGCGGTGGTGCTGCGCGACAAAATGGGCATTGAAACCCGGCTGGATGAGAGCAAAATTTTTTCTCTCAGTGATATGGTGGAGACCTTTTCCGGCAAGCGTCTGGCAGCGAATACCCCGATTGTGGGGGACGATGTATTCACCCAGACGGCCGGAATCCATGCCGATGGTGATCAGAAGGGCGGTTTGTATGAAACCCGCCTCAGCCCCGAGCGCTTTTCCCGCACCCGCAGCTATGCGCTGGGCAAGCTGGCCGGCAAGGCATCGCTGGCCAAGAACCTGGAAGCGCTGGGCATCACGCTGTCGGCAGAGGACCAGCAGAAGCTGCTGGCGCGCATTGTCAGTATGGGCGATTCCAAGCAGAACATGACCCTGGATGACCTGCCGTTCATCATTGCCGATGTGCTGGAGAACGCAGACTTCCAGCATATCCGCCTGCTGGACTGTCACGTGGCCAGTTCGCTGCACTGGGATTCAGACTGCAAGGTGGTGTTTGAACTCAACGGGGTCGAATGCCGGGGCCGGGGGGCTGGCAATGGCGGTTTCGATGCGTTCATCAAGGCGGTCAGCGGGGTGCTGCTGGAGCAGGAGGGGTTTGTCATGCCCGAGCTGGATGACTACGAAATTCACATTCCCAAAGGTGGCATGGCAGACGCGCTGACCGAGTGCATCATCACCTGGCGGCTGGCAAGCAGCAAGCGTGTGCGTACCCGTGGCGTGCATTCCAATCAGGTATTTGCCGCCATTCTGGCTGCACTGCGCCTGATCAACATGCAGCTGCATGAGCGCCAGCACGGTTCGCTGGCAGTCGTGTCGGCATCGGCGGCCTGAAGCTGCCGGGTCCGGGTTTGTCCGGGAGGAGAGGGCTCCGGTACAAACCTTGCCGCCTGCATTGATCTTTGACAACTTTTTTTAACAAGGTATTGATATAATACTGTCCATAATCGACGAGAGGGGGAGCCCCAGGGGAAGCAGGTAACACCGTTACCGGTTTCCGTGTTGCCAACACATCGGGCTGACGCTTTCGGGAACAATTAAAATTTATGGACAAACTTGTGAATAAGCACAGATCGGGCCGCTTGCGTAGCGGCATTATCCTTTTTTTCGTGCTGATGCTGTTCTGGCTGATGCTGAGCAGTCAACTGCGTATTGATGTGTTTGTCATCGGTACCATCGTTGCGCTGGTCATTGTGCTGCTGTACGGCGATGGCCTGTCATTTCTCACCGAATTACGCCTGACACCCAAAGCCATTCTCACCGGCTTCCAGTATTACGGTTACTTTTTCAAGGAACTGTTTAAATCCAATTTCAAGCTGGCCGGTATCGTGCTCTCGCCATCCCTGCCCATCAATCCTGCCATTGTCAAGGTACGCACCCGGCTCCAGTCACGCATGGGACGCCTGATGCTGGCCAATTCCATCACCCTGACACCCGGCACCCTGAGCGTGGAAATGGACGGCGAATGGCTGTACGTACACTGGGTCTGCATGGAAACGGCTGATATTGAACAGGCCACGGCACGCATTGTCAGCGGCTTCGAATCCTATCTTGAGGTCATGTATGGTTGAAATCCTGATCATGCTGGCTGCCGGTATTACCGGAGCCGCATTCCTGCTCGCGCTGGGGCGTTTTGTGCTGGGGCCATCCCGCTTTGACCGCGTGGTCGCCTTTGATGTGCTGACGGTTATCGCCATCACCTTTATTGTGCTGGCCGCCCTGCTGGAAAACCGGGGCATTTATCTGGACGCAGCACTGGTCTACGCCTTGCTGTCGTTCCTGGGTGTGATTGCCATTGCCCGTTATCTGGAGGGACGTTTTTAATGGAAGCCATCATGGATATTATCGGCGGCCTGCTGATGGTCGGCGGTGCCTGTTTCCTGCTGTTCGGCGGGCTGGGGCTGATACGCATGCCGGATATTTACAACCGCATCCAGGCAGGTTCAAAAACCACCACCCTGGGTACCCTGCTGACACTGGCGGGTGCCGCCTGCCTGCAACCGGCCTGGGGCTGGAAACTGCTGCTGATCGGTATCTTCCTGATCTTTACCAATCCGGTTTCGGCACAGGTACTGGCCAGCACCGCACATCGCCGGGGCGCGCATCAATCGCCCCTCACCGAAGTCGACCGTCTGGCCGAAGACCGGGAGGGCAAGGCATGAATACCCTCCTGCTTGTGATCGCCCTGTTACTGGCGGCAGCCATGCTGGGTGCGGCCTGGGTGAGCATCCGGGTTCACCGCGTGGCGACCGCCATGCTGGCAGCCGGGCTGGTGAGCCTGTTTGCGTCAGTCATGTTCCTGCTGCTGGCGGCACCGGATGTGGCCATGACCGAAGCCGCGATTGGCAGCGGCCTGACCACTTTCCTGTTTTTCTTTGTCCTGGGTCGGGTACGCGGAGGCCGTGATGATTAGAAATTTTGCTGTCTTGCTGTTATTGCTGGGGCTGGCGGGTATTTTTATCCACCTGATGCAGGGCTATATTCCCGCCACTGAACTGAACCAGAGCGCGCATTACTATGCCGCACACAGCGCCGAAGATCTGGGCGCGGCCAATATTGTCACCGCCATTATTGTCACTTACCGGGGGCTGGATACCCTGGGGGAAGTCACTGTGCTGTTCCTGGCTGCCACCATTATTGGCATGGTGCTGGCCAACGGCCACAAAGCGCAGCGTTCACTGCAACGCCAGCTCCCGCCTTCCGGTGAATTGCTGACCACTGCCAGCCGCTTGCTGACCCCCTTGATCCTGCTGTTTGGTGCCTATGTATTCGTCAATGGTCACCTGACACCGGGTGGCGGTTTCCAGGGTGGAGCCATTCTGGCCTCGGCGGCCTTGTTATTGCTGCTGACCGATCCGCTCAAACGCTTCAGTCATCGCCTGATTGCGGTGGTGGAATCCCTTTCCGGGCTGCTGTTCATCGCTATCGGGGTATTGGGCATGGTGCTGGCCGGTGGCTTCCTGGACAGCCGCATCCTGCCGACGGGGGCATTCGGCACGCTGTTCTCAGCCGGCAGCATACCGCTTATTTACAGCCTCATCGGCCTCAAGGTCGGTGCGGAATTCACCTCAATGTTGAACAATCTGGCAGAAACGGAGAAATCATGATGGACTGGATTGCCATGACGACAGGTTTCATCCTGATCCTGATGGGGCTGTATGGCGCACTCACCCACCGCAATATCCTGCGTATTATTGTGTCATTCACGCTCGCCAATACCGGCGTCAACCTGGTATTGGTGTCCGTCGGCTACATGCTGGGGCGCACTGCCCCGATTCTGGACAAGGCCGTGCCGATGGCAGAGGCCGTCACCCGCATTATTGACCCGCTGCCGCAGGCGCTGGTACTGACCGCGATTGTGATCGGCCTGGGCATTACCGCCATGATGCTGACCTATGCCTACAAGCTGTATGAAGCCAAAGGCAGCCTTGATATTGCCAGCTACAGGGAGCTGAAATGGTAAACCCGCTCTACATTCTTGCCATTGGCCTGGGGGGAGCTTTCCTGCTGGGGCTGTTGCCAAACCGGCAGCGTAGTCTCGCCTATGCCATCACCCTGGCCTGCCTGGCTGGCATGGCCGGGATTGCCGCAAGCTGGCTGTACGCCTTTGCCTTGCAGGGTGCGCCTGCCATGGAAGTCTTCACTGCCGGTACCCAGCCGCCGTTTGCGATCAATTTCCGCATTGGCCTGGCTGAATCCACCCTGGCGCTGCTGACGCTACTGGTGGGGCTGCATTCGGCCCTGTTCATGCGCAAGACCCTGATCACGCAGGGGCGACGTGCCATGGCGGTACTGCTGATTTTCATGATGGCACTGTGCGGGGTAATTTTCACCCGCGACCTGTTCAACCTGTTCGTGTTCATGGAGCTGTGCGTGATTGCCACTGCCGGGCTGGTGCTGCTATCCACTGATCAGCGTGCCCTGGGCGCAGGCCTGAAATACCTGATTGTCTCGCAACTGGTTTCGATCCTGTTGCTGGTGGGTATTGTATTTTTGTACCACAGCACCGGCGCGCTGAATATTGACACCATGGCGGCCTTGTCAGTCAATGCATTGCCTGGTGGGGCCATGGCCTTTTTCCTGGTGTTTATTGCAGTGCTGGCCGAACTGAAACCGTTTCCGGCCAATGGCTGGGGGCTGGATATTTATGAATCTGCCCACCCGGCATTTTCAGCCATTTTCTCCACCGCCACTGGCGGTGCCACCTTGTATGCTGCCGATAAATTATTACAGCTTGGTGGTGATACCTGGCTGCCGGTGGTGACGGTGATCGGCATTGTGACCTTTATTGCCGCCAATATTTTTGCACTGGCGCAGCGCAATGACCGGCGTTTGCTGGGGTATTCCTCGGTCGGGCAGATTGGCCTGCTGCTGAGCGTGGTCGGGCAACGTGACCTGCTCGGCGATGCCTATTATTACATTGCAGGCGGTCTTCTGCTGGCACATGCGGTGTCCAAGGCCGGGTTGTTCTGGCTTTCCGGGCTGGTGGCACAACGCGAACTGACCGCCTGGGCTGCCCTGCGCAGCCAGCCGGTGATGGTATTTGCCTTTGCCACGTTGCTGGCACTGCTGCTGGGCCTGCCGCCCTTCCCCGGTTTTTATGCCAAATGGGATCTGGCGCAGCAACTGGCGGCCAATGACAAACTGTGGCTGTTGGGGCTGATCCTGTTTGGCACCTTGCTGGAAGCCACTTACCTGTTGCGCTGGTTTGGTTACACCATCAAGCGCGACGCTGACGAACAGGGTCTAGTCTGGCAATCCGGCAAGGCTGATGTGGTGTTCAGTGCGGTGATGGCGGCCTGGCTGCTGGCTTACCTGTGGGGCTACCTGTCCGGTCACGGTAATTTGTTGCACGCCATCCCGTTGCTGTTTGCACTGGCCTTCCTGCCACTGGAATGGCTGCCCGCCAAGCTCAAGAATGTGCTCGCCATTGGCGGCCTGCTGGCCTGGTTTTATTTCAATTACCCGGATTACGATCCGCTCAAGCTGATTTTTGCGGCAGTCATGCTGCCAGGGGGCGCACTGATCCTGCTGGCCAGTTTTCAGCATGGCAAGCGCCGTCTGGGCTTTTACCCGGCGGCGATGCTGATGTTTGCCGGTCTGGCCATGCTGATCAATGCGCACACCAGTTTTGATTTCTTTGCAGCCTGGGAATTGCTGACCATGGGTTCGTATTTCCTGATCCTGCGTGGCAAGCACTCGGAACCACATGCGCTGTCGTACCTGGTGTTCTCGCTGGGTGGCGCCTTCCTGATCATGGCCGGATTTGCCATCGCAGCGCAAGGTGCGCCTGAATTTCCCCTGACAGCGCTGGCTGAGGTCGCAACAGCGTATGCGCCGTGGGTCTTTGTGCTGCTGGCCATCGGTTTCATGACCAAGACAGCCGCCGTCGGCGTGCATATCTGGTTGCCGGGGGCGCATGCCGAGGCAGAAACCGATGTCTCGCCCATGGTCTCCGGTATCCTGTTGAAAGCGGGCCTGTTCGGCCTGTTCATGCTGCTGATCACCATGGGCAAGCAACAGCTTTACGGGGTGGAACTGACCCATGTGCTGCTGTGGATTGGCGCGTTGTCGGCGCTGATCGGCAACCTGATAGCGATTTTCCAGGAAGATGCCAAGCGCCTGCTGGCCTATTCCTCCATCGGCCAGATGGGTTATGCAGTGTTCGGGCTGGCGCTGATGAACCACCTCGGTTGGCTGATGGCGCTGATGTTTGTCATCAACCATTACATTTACAAATCCATGCTGTTTTTGTCGGTGGGTGGGGTCGCCAAACGCACCGGCACCCGCCTGATGTACCGCATGGGCGGGCTGATCACGCTGATGCCACTGTCATTCATTGCGGTGCTGGTCGGCATTATTGCGATGTCGGGTGTGCCGCCCTTATCCGGGTTTGGGGGGCGCTGGGTGTTGTATAACGCCATCATGACCACCGAACAGCGCCTGCCGATGGTGATTATCTTTCTGGCCGGGCCGATTGCATTCCTGTATCTGTTCCGGCTGATCCATACCGTGTTCCTTGGCCAGATGAAGGATGAGCTGCGCAAGGTCAGGGAGGCACCATTCTGGATTGTGCTGCCACAGATGATTTTTGTGGCCTTCCTGCTGGCGTTTGCGCTGGTGCCGGGGTTATTGCTGCGCCGTGTGGATACTTACATGAACCAGTTCTTTGCCGGTAGTGGCGGGCTTGACTGGACGGGGCTGACGATTACCAGTGATTTCGGCTACTGGAGTCCGGTGCAGATCATGATCATTATCGCGGTGATTTTCGTGACCCTGTTCCTGTGGCTGCTGTTTGTGAACCGCAAGGCGCAGAAAGTGAAGCAGTTCAATATTGTGTTTGCAGCGGAACGCCCCTATCGCCCGGAAACCACGCATTTTGCCTGGGATTTCTTTGCTCCCTATCGCCGGGCGCTGGGTTTCCTGACCGTGCCCGTGTTTGAGCGTTTCTGGGCAGCAGTGGCAGAGTTCCTGCACGCGCTGGCCGATACCCTGCGGCGCTTTTATACCGGCAATGGCCAGACTTACGCCATTCATGTGCTGGGTTTTGTGATTATTGTGTACCTGCTGATGATGGGAGACCAGCCATGACGCAAGCATTGTCTGAATTCAACTGGATGCGCATTCCGTGGGCGCTGTTGACGATTTTTATTGTGTTCAACTTCGGTTTCCTGATGAGTGCCACCATCCAGAAAATTGCTGCACGAGTGGGGCGGCGGCATGGCATTCCGGTGTGGCAGAATTATGTTGACCTGATTAAGAACTATGCGCTACGCACGTCCATTAGCCATGGGGTGATGTTTTATCTGGGGCCGGTATTCCGGCTTTCCGGCGGGGTGGGTTTGCTGATGTTCGTGCCGGTGATTTACGGCTCGGATCTGTTCAGCAACTTCTCGTTCACGGGTGATTTGATCCTGGCGCTGTATTTCGTGTTCTTTGGTACCCTGGGGATGGCGCTGGGCGCGGGTGAAAGTGGTCACCCCTATTCCGCGATCGGCATTACCCGTGGGCTGGCGCAAATGACGGCAGCGGAATTGCCATTCGCGCTGGCGGTGTTTTCGGTGGCGCTGCAATACCAGACGCTGTCCATTACCGAGATTGTCGCCGCACAACAGGGCAGTGTCTGGCACTGGACGCTGTTCACCAACCCGTGGGCGGTGGCGGCGGCGATGCTGGCATTCCTGGGTTCGATGATGCGCCCGCCGTTTGATGTGGCCATGGCCCCGCAGGAAATTCCGATTGGCCCGCCGACTGAATACCATTCCTCCTTCCTGGCGCTGATGCAGACCAACCGTGCGCTGTTCCCGATTGCCAAGATGACGGTGTATGTGAGCCTGTTCTTTGGCGGTGCTGCCAGTTGGCCGGTGTTCTTTCTCAAGGTATTCCTGCTTTACATGTGGTCGGCCTTTGTCGGGGTGGTGTTTCCGCGCTTTCGGGTGGAACAGTCGATCCGCTGGTTTTTAATCTGGGCGGTACCGCTGGGTGTTATTGCCATCCTGTTGGTTTAATTAATGAATAACCACAGAGAACACAGAGGGCACAGAGTTATGGAAAGGGATCCTTTAACAGAAAAAGTCATTGGTTGTGCGATTGAAGTGCATCGGCATCTGGGGCCGGGGCTGCTGGAATCAACTTACGAGTCCTGTTTGGCACACGAGCTGGCGACACAAGGCGTTGCCTTCCAGACTCAGGTTCCCATACCTATTGAATATAAAGGAACCAACATTAGTTGTGGTTATAGAATTGATATTTTTGTTGATGGCCGAGCCATTCTGGAACTCAAAAGTGTTGAAAGACTGGTTGGAGTACATGAAGCACAGATACTCACCTACATGAAGCTGGCAAAAGTCAAAACTGGCTTATTGATCAATTTCAATGTACGGCGTCTGATAGACGGAATAAAACGATTCCGCCTTTAATTCTCTGTGCCCTCTGTGTTCTCTGTGGTTTAAGAGGCAAACGACTATGAAAGAAGAATTAATCAAACGGGTAGTAAAAACCCCGGATGGCCAGGAGATCGAAATCAATCCGCTGGCGGATTATTTCTGTCAGGCTGGCCCGACGGTGCAGCCACCCGCCTACACGGCGGTGATTGAAAAGTTTTTCAACTGGGCGCGTTCCGAATCGCTGTGGATTTTAGGCTTCGGTACCGGCTGCGGTGCCATTGAAATGCGCCCGCTGATGACACCGCGTTTCGATGCCTACCGTTATGGCATCCAGTGGCGGCCTACCCCGCGCCAGTCCAACCTGTTCGTGATTTCGGGGTACCTGTCGGTGAAAACCCTCAAGCGCGTGGTGCGCTCCTACGAGCAGATGCAAAACCCCAAATACGTGGTGGGCCTCGGCTCCTGCACCATTAACGGCGGCATGTACTGGGATTCCTACAACACCATCAAGCGGCTGGATGATTTCCTGCCGGTGGATGTGTATATCACCGGCTGCATGCCGCGCCCGGAAGCCTTGCTGGCCGGGTTTGAGGAACTCAAACAGCGTATCCGTGCCGGCAAGGCGGAAGGCGCGAATATTTATGCCGAAAACTTCGAGTGGTACAAGGCCAACCAGAAGCGCGTCATCAAGGACTGGGATATGCCCGATTATAACTGGTGACCATGGGGAAATCGTCATGCAAGCACTCCAAGAACTCTACACAACTCTGCAACAGCGCTTTCCAGTCGGCGAGCTGACCCTGCAACGCCAGAACCTGGCTTTCATCACGGTGGAAGCGGTGCAGCTTTACAGCGTATTACGCTACCTGCGCGACCATGAAGGTTTCAGCCATCTGGTGCTGCTGACGGCCGTCGACTGGCTTGAGGACAAGCAATTCCAGCTCACCTACCTGCTGCATAACCGCACCCGCTGTCAGGATGTGGGTATCCGGGTGCTGATCCCGCGTGAGCAGCCAAGCATGGAAAGCATTCACGACCTGTGGGCCGCTGCCGCTACCTACCAGCGCGAACTGTTTGAAATGTTCGGCATCCGTTTTCCCGGCAGTCCACGCCTGGAGGAAGCATTCATCCTCGAAGGCTGGCACGACATCCCCCCTTACCGGCGCGATTTCGATACCCTGGAATACGCCCGCAAAACCTACCGGGAGCGCCCCGGACGTGAAACCCGCGATCCGGCCCAACACATGAAACAACAACTGTACGGGGAAGACTGAGATGTTAGAACTGGAACGCCGCCCGGATTCGCCCCAGGCGAAGCACACACAGAAACCGGAACACCCGGCTACCCAGGCTCCACATGCCCGGCAGCCAGCCCCACCGCACCGGCAGGACAAACCAGCCAATCATCCAGGGCATAGCCCGGAAAATAACCCGGCTCATGGTACTGATATTGACCTCAGCTCTGGCAAATACCTGAAACTGTGGCAAGGCCCGCAGCACCCCGGTGTCACCGGCAATATGGCGATTGAGCTGACCGTGTGCGGTGATGAAGTGGTCGATGCCAAGACCCACGTCGGCTACCTGCATCGCGGCTTTGAAAAGCTGATGGAACGCCGCACTTTTATGCAATGCTTCCCGATTGTCTGCCGCATCTGCGTACCGGAGCCGGATTTCAACGAATACTGCTACGCTGCTGCTGTCGAGGAACTCGCCGGGCTGGAAGTACCGGAACTGGCGCGCTGGATTCGTACCCTGATCCTGGAAATGGGGCGCATCAACAGCTACATGATGTACCTCGGTGGCCAGGCGGGCGCACTCGGCATGGGCGTGATCGGCCAATGGACGACCTATGTACGCGACCTGATGCTGGATCGTTTCGAGGAACTCACCGGGGCACGCATTTACCACATGTTCATACTCCCAGGCGGGGTACGCGACAGCCTGCCGGATGGCTTTGCCGCTCGCATGGAAACCACCTTGCAGGAATTTGAAAGCACGCTGGCCGATGTCGAGCGCGTCATGTTCCACAATGCGGTGTTCAAGAAGCGTACCGTGGGCATGGGCGTGATTGAGCGCGGCTGGATTGACCATTACGGCATCACCGGCCCCAATGCCCGCGCCGCCGGCCTGCCCAATGATGTGCGCAAGGATCACCCTTACCTGATGTATCCCGAACTCGATTTCGAACCCGTCACCGGGCAGGATTCCGACATTTTCACCCGTGCCGATGTACGCCGCCGTGATGCCCTACTCTCCATCGACCTGATCCGCCAATTGTTGGCAAAAATGCCCCAAAGCGGACAGGTGATGAGCAATCTGCCGAATGTGCTGCACTGGAAAATCCCACCGGGCGAAACCTATGTGCGTGGCGAATGTTCACGCGGTGAATACGGCTATTACCTGGTCACGGACGGCTCCGGTTACCCGCGCCGGGTGAATGTGCGCGGGCCATCCTACACCCATTCGATTGCGCTGTTTGAACGCATGGTGGTGAACGCCAATATCTCGGACGTGGCGGCACTGCTGGTATCACTGCACACCTACCCCCCGGAGATTGAACGATGAGTATCCGCGATGTCATCTCCCCGTTTACGGCGTGGAAAAACCTGTTCCGCGACCCGGTGTCGATCAAAGACCCGCTGAATCGCCTGGCAGCGGCCCGTTACCGGGGCTTTCACCGCAACGATCAGGAATTATGCATCGGTTGCGGTACCTGCGAAACCATTTGCCAGAATGGCGCGATTGATATGCTGCCGGTGGCAGGCATCCCCACCAGCCAGGAAGATTCCGGCTTGCGCCCGCGTATCGATTACGGACGCTGCTGCTGGTGTGCGCTGTGCGTGGATGTGTGCATGACCGGCTCACTCACCATGTCGAATGAGTACAAATGGATTGAAAGCGACCCGGACAAATTCCTCTACACTCCCGGCGTCGACAGGAAACCCTGGGATGATTCCAAACTCGGCTACCGGCGGCATGAAGAAAAGCACCTGATGCCGCTGGTGCGGGTGGCAATGCCGGAATTACACCCCCGTGAGCGCATGGATTCCTTCACCGAAATGGTCAAGGGTTATGATGTGGCACAGGCCCGGCTGGAAGCCGACCGCTGCGTGGCCTGTGGGCTGTGTGTCGCCACCTGCCCGGCGCACATGTCGATTCCGCAATACATCCAGGCGGTGCGTGATGGCGATTATGACCGGGGCGTGCAACTGCTGTATGAAACCAACCCGTTTTCGCAGGTGTGCGGGCGCGTCTGCACCCATAAATGCGAAGATTCCTGCGCGGCGCGTTATGAGGGCGACCCGATCGCGATCCGCTGGCTCAAGCGCCATATCATTGACCAAGTGCCCCAGGAACGTATTCTGGAACTGATCGGCAAACCGGCTGAATCCACGGGCAAAAAAGTCGCCATTGTGGGTGCTGGCCCGGCTGGTTTGACGGCGGCCTTTGACCTGGCGCGCCTTGGCCATGCGGTAACCGTGTACGAAGCGCAGGCCGCTGGCGGCGGCATGACCCGCTATGGCATCCCTGAATACCGCCTGCCTTATGAGGCGCTCGACCGGGACATTGCCGTGATTACCGCCATGGGGGTGGACATCCGCTACCACCAGCGCGTCGGTACCGACATTAGCATGCAGCAACTGGAAAGCGACTACGACGCAGTGGTGATTGCTGCCGGCCTGCATCTGGGGCGTTCCACCCGCATTCCCGGCTCGGAGCATGCGCAGGTGCGCAAGGCGGTGGATTTATTGCGTCAGATCAGCAACGGCGAGGCCATTGAGGTACCCGAATCACTGGTAGTCATTGGTGGCGGCAATGTGGCCATGGACATTGCGCGCAGCATCGCACGCCTGCAAATGCAGCAATAC
Source organism: Thiothrix sp. (assembly GCA_020442915.1). Lineage (GTDB taxonomy): Bacteria > Pseudomonadota > Gammaproteobacteria > Thiotrichales > Thiotrichaceae > Thiolinea. The sequence goes on from JAGRJD010000076.1 coordinate 25,771, forward strand.
GGTAACGTCAATGTCACGGTGACGGCGCTGGAAGACCTGGATCATTTCCTTGCCGATCCGGTGGAAATCCGTGAGTCGTTTGAAGAAGCCATCACGATCCTCGACAGTCGTGGCCCGCGTGAATGCGTATTTGACGCTGATGGCAAGCTGGTGGGTTTGAAAACCTGGAAAGTGCTGTCGATTTTCGATGAAAACCAGCGTTTTTCACCCCAATATGACGAATCTGACGAGCAAATCCACTGCGGCGACATGGTGGCGGAAGCGATTGGCCAGCAAATGGATGCAGGCTTGCTGGGTGATGACCTGACTGAACGCCTGGAATGGGAACGGGGCCGCATCAAGATCGACGCCAATGGTCGTACTTCAGAACCCTGGCTGTGGTCGGGTGGCGATTGTGTCAAAGGGCCGGATGTCATCAACGCCGTGGCGGATGGCCACCGCATCGCCGCCAGCATTCATCAAACATTGCTATAAACCACAGAGGACACAGAGTTCACAGAGAACAAACAAAAAATAATCTCTGTGTCCTCTGTGCTCTCTGTGGTTAAAACAGGAAATCACCATGAGCGAAGCCAATATTGAACGCTTGAAAAGCAAGACCACCCTGAAGGAAATCCTTGAGGTTGCCACTGAGTTTGAACGTACCGCACGCGATTTCTACGCCAATCTCGCCCCCAAGGTGCGCAAGAACATCCGCTGGCTGGTGGAAGAACTGGCGCAGGAAGAGCAAGGCCATTACGACCTGTTTACCCGTTTGGCAGCACGTGACGACATTGTGGAGCAGCTCAAGGCGGAAATCGAACGCCCGGTCAGTGACAACAAGTTTTCCGATTGCATCCAGACCCCGAATCTCGGTGAAAACCCGGATGATCAGGCGGTGCTGCAATATGCACTGATGCGCGAAGATGCAGCGATGCAGCAATACCACGCGCTGGCGCAGAGCACCCCGTCAGGGCCGGTTCACGACCTGTTCTTGTTCCTGGCCAATGAGGAAACCAAACACAAGCTGGAGCTGGAAAAGGTTTATTACGAGGTGGTGCACAGTGGCGGGGTTTGACTGACCGTGCTGGCGTCTGATCTGCATCTGGGCAGCTGGCTGCTGAGTTCAGGGTTGCTGCTGCTGAATATTGTCATTGTGGTACTGCTGGTACCTACCGTTATCATGCAGCGGCGCGAATCGGGGGCGACCCTGGCTTGGGTGTTGCTCATTGTATTACTGCCTTTCCTCGGTTTGCTTGGCTTCTGGCTGTTCGGAACCACACGCCTGAGGCTGCGCCGCCGCAAACGCCGCAAGGCAGAGGAGGCGCTGGCCTACTCCCTGGCACGGGTGCAGCCGGATGTCGATGGTGTGGAACGCATTGCCAGTATTTCGCCCTCGCTGCTGAAACTGGTGCACAGGCTGGACCGCATCGGTCCGCTGGCCGGTAATGCGGTGCAGGTAATGCGTGCCGGGGGCGAGGTTTTTGATGCCCTGGAGCAGGCTTTTGATGCGGCCAGTGACCATATTCATCTGGTGTATTACATCTGGGAAGCGGATCAGACCGGAGCCCGTCTGCTGGATGCACTGGTGCGCGCTGCACGGCGGGGTGTGGAAGTGCGCCTGCTGCTGGATGATGTGGGCTCGCGCCTCGCCCGGCCTCCCTTTTTTCGTGCGTTGCGGGAAGCGGGCGGCAAGGTCGAGCGTTTCCTGCGGGTCAACCTGCTCAGCCGTCGCCTGACGCTGAATAACCGCAACCACCGCAAGGTTGTGGTTGTGGATGGCCAGATTGCTTTCACGGGCGGGATGAATGTGGGGGATGACTACGCCGGGCTGGGTCAGCCTTGGCAGGACCTGCATGCACGTATCGAGGGTCCGGTGGTGTATTCCCTGCAGGAAGTGTTTTGTCAGGACTGGTATCATGCCACCGGGGAGGATCTGGTCCGCGGCACCTATTTCCCGGAAGTGCGTGATGCAGGCACTATTTGTGCGCAGTTTCTTGCCAGTGGCCCGGCGGACGAGCGCTGGCAGAACATTCATACCGTTTTGTTTGCGGCGATGACGCTGGCATCCGGGCGCATCTGGATCGAGACCCCCTATTTTGTACCTGACCGGCCTATCCTGCTGGCCTTGCAGACGGCTGCTTTGCGGGGGGTGGATGTCCGTCTGCTGGTTCCGAAACGCTCCGATCACTGGCTGGTGACGCTGGCGGGGCGTTCTTTCATGGATGACCTGCTGGTTGCCGGTGTGCGGGTATTTGAAATGCATGGTGCCATGACCCATGCCAAGGCCGTAACCATCGATGATAATTTTGCCACGCTCGGGTCGGCGAATATGGACCAGCGCAGTTTCCGCCTGAATTTTGAAGGCAACCTGTTTTTTTATGGCACGGCGGTTGCCGGGCAACTGGCGCGGGATTTCCGGGAGTTGTGTGCCTGTGCACAGGAAGTCACACCGGCACAGCGCCGGACATTAAGCAGGCCACAGCGCCTGCTGGAAAGTCTGGTGCGGGTGTTTGCACCGTTACTGTAGTGTGTCGCGTCCTGTAACAGCCCCCCTTTCTGGTCGGGAAGGGGGGATGCAGGACGGGGAGTCAGGCTTTGGGCATGGCCTGCAGTTTTTCGGCGACCCGATCGCCAAAATCCTGGGTACTGATCAGTTTTACCTGGGTATTGCCACGTGACAGGTCCGGGGTGGAATAGCCGTCATTGAACACGCCCTGCATGGCGTCCCAGACATTGCGGGACTCTGCCAGCATGCCGAAACTGTATTCCAGCATCATGGCCACTGAACCGATCATGGAGTAGGGGTTGGCCATGTTTTTACCCGCAATATCCGGAGCCGAGCCGTGAGAGGGTTCGTAATAGGCTTTCTCCGGTCCCAGGCAGGCGGAGGGCATCAGGCCGAGTGAGCCCAGAATGCCGCCACCCTGATCGCTGAGAATGTCACCGAACATGTTTTCCATCACCATCACGTCAAACTGGCCCGGATTCAGGCACAGGTGTGTGGCCGCCGCATCCACCAGCATGGGGATGACTTCAACTTCCGGATACTCCGGGGCCACTTCTTCCAGAATCTCGTTCCAGAGTACGCTGGATTTGAGCACATTGCTCTTGTGGATATTGTGCAGGCGCTTTTTGCGGCGCATGGAAACATCGAAGGCCGCCTTCAGTATCTGGCGGATCTGGTCTTCCGTGTACTCCAGGGTTTCCCTGACATAGCGCTTGCCATTGGCATCCCGGCCCAGTTCCTTGTTGCCGAAATACAGGCCACCGACCAGCTCGCGCATGATGATGATATCGATACCGTCGCCGATGATTTCCGGCTTCAGGGGTGAGAAATGTGCCAACCCGTTGGGCAGGGAGACCGGGCGGATATTGGCATAGGTATTGTAACGGGCGCGCATGGGCAGCAGGGCGCCCCGCTCGGGCTGCAGGTCGACGGGAATCTTTTTGGAGTCTTCATGATTCAGTCCGATCGGCCCTTTCAGGATGGCATCCGCTGCATCGGTGATGGCCTTGGACGCATCCGGGTAAGGGTGGCCGCACTCGAAATAGGCGGAGGCTCCGAAGGGCGTGTACAGCAGTTCAAACTGCACAGCGTTGCGTGCTTCCACCACCTTGAGGATTTTGACCGCTTCCGCTGTGATTTCCGGGCCGATACCGTCACCGGCCAGAATGGCGATTTTGTAACTTTTCATGACTCTGGGATTCCCGCTGTCCTGATCTGGTTAATCGAAAGGAATGCGATTCTACCGTAAAGCGGCACAGGCGTCAGGAAATTCCGGGGACGGTACCTGCTGCATGCTGCCTGGACAGGCCGGCCCGGCCGGCATGGCGCGAATCCGTTACAAAGTGAAGTATCATGGGAGTCGGAATGGTAAGGTGAAACCGTGTCTGCGCTACATTCACCATTTCGCGAAACAGGAAAGCACATGTCAGCAATCAGTCTCAGAACCGTTACCGGCACACAGCTGGAGCCTTATCTGGATGCCTTGGCGCATCTGCGCATGCAGGTGTTTCGGGATTTTCCCTACCTGTATGATGGTAATCTGGCGTATGAACAGCGTTACCTGCAGACCTATCTGCAGAGCCCGGAGGCGGCGATTGTGCTGGCGCTGGATGGTGAACAGGTGGTCGGAGCCTCCAGCTGCATTCCGATGCGTGATGAGGATGCGGCGTTTCAACGCCCGTTCCGGGAGCAGGGCCGGGTGTTGCTGGGGGCAGATTTTAGCCTTGAGCGGCTGTTCTATTGTGCCGAGTCGGTACTGGATGCCCGTTACCGGGGGCGGGGACTGGGTGTGGCGTTCTTCCGTGAGCGTGAAGCCCATGCTGCCCGTCTGGGCGGATTCAGCCACGCCTGCTTCTGTGCCGTGGAGCGCACCCCGGATCATCCGCTGCGCCCGGCGGATTATGTGACGCTGGACCGGTTCTGGAACCAGCGTGGTTACTGGCGATACCCGCAGTTACAGACCGAGTTTCGCTGGAAAGACATTGATCAGGCGCTGGAGACGGCCAAAATCATGACTTTCTGGATCAAGGTGCTGCCGGTATGAACAACACGGTCCGCATTGCCGCTGCCCAGTACCCGATCAGCCGTTTCAGTTCGCTGCAGGATTTTCGTACCAAACTGGCGGCCTGGGTGGCAGAGGCGGCACCACAGGCCGAGCTGCTGCTGTTTCCGGAATATGCAGCCCTGGAGTTGTGCTCATTGCTGCCACCGGCTGTGCAGTGTGATCTGCAGCGGCAACTGGAGCAGATGCAGCCGTTTCTGCCGCTGTTTCTGGAATGGCAGCAGGCGCTGGCAAGGCAGCATGAGGTGACACTGGTGACCGGCAGCTTTCCGGTGCAGCTGGACAGTGGGCAGTATGTCAACCGTGCCCACGTGATCCATCCCGACGGCGGCGTGGATTACCAGGACAAGCAGATCATGACCCGTTTCGAGCGTGAGGAATGGCTTATCCATCCGGGGGTGGCCTGTGGGGTACGGGTGATTGACACGGTGGTGGGGAAGATCGGCATCAGCATCTGCTATGACGCCGAGTTCCCGCTGATTGCACGCCGGCAGGTGGAGCTGGGTGCGGAAATCCTGCTGGTGCCGAGTGTCACCGAGACCGTGGCCGGTTATTACCGGGTCCGTA
>JAGRJD010000077.1 GCA_020442915.1 Thiothrix sp.
ACCGCAACGGCCTGCGTCCGTCGCGCTACTACCTCACCAGTGATGACCTGATCATTCTGGCCTCGGAAGTCGGGGTACTGGAAAAGCTGCCGCCGGAAGTGGTGATCTCCAAACAGCGCCTGCAACCGGGACGCATGCTGCTGGTGGATACCGTTGCAGGCCGGATCGTATCGGATGAAGCGCTCAAGCACCAGATGGCCACTGCCAGACCTTACGGGGAATGGCTGGAGCGCTACCTGATCAGGCTTCAGGACCTGCCGGCTGCCGAGCACGTCGGGATTCCGGATCATGAAACCCTGATCCAGCGCCAGAAAGCCTTCGGCTATACCTACGAAGACATCCGCAAGATCATCGTCCCCATGGCCCAGGACGGCATCGACCCGCTGGGCGCCATGGGTGCCGACTCACCGCTGGCGGTCCTGTCCAACCATGCCCAGCCGCTGTTCAATTATTTCAAGCAGCTGTTCGCGCAGGTGACCAACCCGCCGATTGATGCCATCCGCGAGGAGATTGTGACCTCCTCCCTGATCAACCTGGGCTCACCCGGGGATGTCACCCGCCCTGATGCAGCCTGCTGCCGCCAGATCGTGCTCCAGACACCGGTACTGGACAATGATGAGCTGGCCAGGCTCAAGCACATCAGCCAGCCGGGTTTCCAGGCCGTGGCCCTGCCGATCCTGTTCCCGGCCAGTGATGCACCCGGCACCCTGGAAAATGCACTGGAAGCCCTGTTCAAGGCGGCCAAGACGGCCATTGACAACGGCGCCAACATCCTGATTCTGTCCGACCGGGGCATGGATGCCGATTATGCACCGATCCCGTCACTATTGGCGGTTTCCGGCCTGCACCATCACCTGATCCGCGATGGTCGCCGCACCCAGGTCAGTCTGATCCTGGAGTCCGGAGAACCACGCCAGGTCCATCATTTCGCCGTACTGCTGGGTTACGGTGCCGAGGCCATCAACCCTTATGCGGCCTTTGAGACCATCGACGACCTGCTGCGTGAAGGACTGATGGGCGGTATCGACCACGACAAGGCGGTGGCCCGGTACATCAAGGCCGCCACCAAGGGCGTGGTCAAGGTCATGTCCAAAATCGGTATTTCCACCATGCAGTCCTACTGCGGGGCGCAGATTTTTGAAGCCATCGGAATCAGCCGGGCTGTCATCGACAGGTACTTCACGGCGACCGCCTCCCGCATTGACGGCATTGATCTGGATACCATTGCCAGAGAGGCGCTCATCAATCACAAGCATGCCTACAGCCATCACGACAGTGAGGCCCGTTCGCTGCATTCCGGCGGTGTGTTCCAGTGGCGCAACCGGGAGGATGAGCACCAGTACAATCCGCAAACCATCTACCTGCTGCAGAAGGCGGTGCGCACCAATGACTTCGCCCTGTTCCAGCAGTTCACCCGGCAGCTGAATGATGATCCCGAGGTCAAGTTCAACCTGCGCAACCTGCTGGACTTCCACTATGCCGAGCAGCCCGTTCCGCTGGAAGAAGTGGAACCGGCGGCCAGTATCGTCAAGCGTTTCAAGAGCGGGGCCATGTCTTTCGGCTCCATCAGCCAGGAAGCCCACGAGGCACTCGCCATCGCCATGAACCGCATGGGCGGCAAATCCAACTCGGGTGAAGGCGGTGAGGATCCGGCACGCTTTATCCCGGATGCCAATGGCGATTCCCGCAACAGTGCCATCAAGCAGGCCGCTTCCGGGCGCTTCGGTGTCACCAGCCATTACCTCAGCAATGCCAGGGAAATCCAGATCAAGCTGGCCCAGGGCGCCAAGCCGGGTGAAGGGGGGCAGCTGCCGGGCAAGAAGGTTTATCCCTGGATCGCCCGTGTGCGCGGTACCACACCGGGCGTGGGGCTGATTTCTCCGCCGCCGCACCATGACATCTACTCCATCGAGGATCTGGCCCAGCTGATCCATGACCTCAAGAATGCCAACCGTGAAGCCCGCATCAACGTCAAACTGGTCTCCGAAGTCGGTGTCGGCACCATTGCAGCCGGGGTTGCCAAGGGCAAGGCGGATGTGATCCTGATCTCGGGCTATGATGGGGGTACCGGTGCCTCACCCAAGACCAGCCTGCAGCACGCCGGCCTGCCCTGGGAGCTGGGTCTGGCCGAAACCCACCAGACCCTGCTGCTCAACAACCTGCGCAGCCGGGTACGGCTGGAGGCCGACGGCAAGCTCATGAGCGGACGCGATGTGGTGATTGCCGCCCTGCTCGGGGCTGAGGAGTACGGTTTCGCCACCCTGCCGCTGGTGGCGCTGGGCTGTGTGATGATGCGGGTCTGCCATCTGGATACCTGCCCGGTCGGCATTGCCACCCAGAATCCGGAGTTGCGCAAAAAGTACACCGGCGATCCACAGTACGTGGTCAACCTGCTGACCTTCATTGCGGAGGACATGCGCCAGTACATGGCCCGGCTCGGCTTCCGCACTGTGGATGAAATGGTGGGTCAGGTCCACCGCCTCAGACAGGTCAAGGGCCGTGGACACTGGAAGTCGGACAGCGTGGACCTGAGCGCCCTGCTGTACCAGCCGGACCTGGATGGTAACGACGGTATCTACTGCACCCGGTCCCAGGAACATGGGATTGAACACTCGCTGGATATGCGTCAACTGCTGGATGCCTGCCAGCCAGCCATTGAGCAGGGTACTTCGGTACGGGCCGAATTTCCCATCACCAACATCGACCGGGTGGTCGGTACCGTTATCGGCAACGAGATCACCAAAAAGCACGGTGCCGAAGGACTGCCGGAAGACACCATCCAGCTCCGGTTCACCGGTTCCGCCGGCCAGAGCTTTGGTGCCTTCATCCCCAGAGGCATGACCCTGGCACTGGAAGGTGACGCCAACGACTATATCGGCAAGGGCCTGTCCGGGGGGCGCATTGTGGTCTTCCCCCCCCAAAACGCCCGCTATGCTGCCGAGGATAACATCCTGATCGGCAACGTAGCCTTTTTCGGTGCCAGCAGCGGTGAAGCCTATATCCGGGGTGTGGCCGGGGAGCGCTTCTGCGTGCGCAACTCCGGTGTGCACGCGGTGGTAGAAGGAACTGGCGACCATGCCTGTGAATACATGACCGGCGGACGGGTGGCGGTGCTTGGCAATGTCGGGCGTAATTTTGCTGCCGGCATGTCGGGCGGGGTGGCCTATGTCTACGATCCGGACGGCATTCTGGCCGTGAGCGGTAATACCGAAATGGTATCCTACGGGCCGCTGGAGACAGCTGCCGAGTTTGCCGAGCTGCAGGGCATGATTGAAAAGCATGTCCTGCATACCGGCAGCACCCGTGGCCGCCAGCTGCTGGATAACTGGGACAACAGCCGACAGGCATTCGTACGCGTGATGCCGCACGACTACCAGCGCATGCTGGATACCATCCGGCGCCTTGAAGCCGAAGGTTTATCCGGCGAAGCCGCCCTGATGGCCGCCTTCAAGGCCAACAACCAGGACCTGACACGTGCCAGTGGCAACTAAGGAGAGTTTGACTCATGGGTAAACCCACCGGATTCATCGAATACCCGCGCGAGCTGCCGGCAGACCGCGCACCACTGGAACGCATCGGGGACTGGAAGGAATTTCACCTGCATTTCCGGCAGGAGGCGCAAAGCCGTACCCAGGGTGCACGCTGCATGGAGTGTGGCATCCCCTTCTGCATGACCGGCAAAATGCTTCCCGGCGGGGCCAGCGGCTGTCCGGTCAACAACCTGATCCCCGAGTGGAACGATATGATCTACCGGGGGCTGTGGAAGGAAGCCTACGAACGCCTGCGCATGACCAATAACTTCCCGGAGTTTACCGGGCGGGTCTGCCCGGCCCCCTGTGAAGGCTCCTGCACCCTGGGCCTGAGCGAACCTGCCGTCACCATCAAGCTCAATGAAGTCACCATTATCGACAAGGCTTTCGAGCAGGGCTGGATCCAGCCCTCACCTCCGGAAACCCGAAGCGGCAGAAAGGTTGCCGTTGTCGGTTCCGGTCCTGCCGGACTGGCCTGTGCCGACCAGCTCAACAAGGCCGGGCATGAAGTCACGGTTTACGAGCGTGCTGACCGTATCGGTGGCCTGCTGATGTACGGCATACCCAACATGAAACTGGACAAACAGGCCGTGGTGCAGCGCCGTGTTGACCTGATGGCTGCCGAAGGTATCCACTTCGTGACCGGCATGGAGGTGGGTAAAGCCATTTCCACCGCACAGTTGCGTCAGGATTTCGATGCCATCGTCCTGTGCGCCGGCGCGACCCAGGCCCGTGACCTGCCCGCTCCGGGGCGTGAAGCCGATGGTGTACATCTGGCCATGGAATTTCTGACCCTGAACACCCGCAGCCTGCTGGACTCGGACCTTGAAGATGGCCGGTACATTTCGGCCCGGGACAAGGATGTGGTGGTCATCGGTGGGGGTGATACCGGTACCGACTGTGTGGCCACCTCCATCCGGCATGGCTGCAGGTCCCTGATCCAGCTGGAGATCATGCCGCGTCTGCCGGACGAGCGTGCAGCAACCAATCCCTGGCCGGAATGGCCGATGATCTACCGGGTGGATTACGGTCAGGAAGAAGCCGAAGCCCTGTTTGGTGCCGACCCGCGTGAATACCTGGTCTCAACCCGGAAATTCGTGGCGGATGAAAACGGCAGGCTCAAGGCAATCCACACCATCAGCGTGAAATGGGAACAGGATGCTGACGGGCGCATGAATCTGGTGGAGATTCCGGGGACCGAAAAAGTGCTGCCGGCCCAGCTGGTGCTGCTGGCCATGGGCTTCACCGGTCCGGAAAAAACCCTGATTGACGCCCTGCAGCTGGAAACCGACCCGCGCGGCAATGTCAAGGCTGAATACGGCAGCCATGCGACCAGCCTTGAGGGCGTATTTGCTGCCGGCGACATGCGCCGGGGCCAGAGCCTGATTGTCTGGGCCATCAATGAAGGCCGTCAGGCAGCACGGGAATGTGACCGCTACCTGATGGGCGAAACCTTTCTGCCCTGAAGCCGGATCAGACCACCATCCTGCCCGACTGACAGGATGGTGGTCCCAAGCTGCTGTGCATTACCGCCAACCGTTGTGCAATCTGTTCCCGTTCAGGTTCCGCTGCCGGCCCTTGCCGGTTCTGCGGGGGTTGTGATGCCGCAACAGGTTCAGTCCACCACGCTCGAACAACCCGGCCAGATGGCCACTCAGGTTCCAGGCGTCCCGCCGGGCACATAGCACCAGAAAACCCGCCACATTATCCTTTACACGGCGCAACTGGCCAAGGAGCAGCCCAAGCTGCTGCGCTACCAGCCGGTCCTCAGACACAATGATCAGGCTGGCATCCGCCATGCCGGCCAGCGGGAGAACCTCCGCCGCACTCCCCAGCGCTGGTGCATCAATCAGAACCAGGTCAAAATAACGCCGTGCCAGCAGCAGCAGCCAGTGCATGCGCTCACCGGACAGCAGGGATAAGGGGTCAGCAACCTGCGCACCGGCAGCAATGACCCAGACACTGGGTGCAGCAGGAACAGGCTGGGTGACAGCTGCCAATGGCGCTTCATTTTGCAGATAATGGTAAAGTCCGGGTCCGGTGTGCAAACCGGCTTTGCGTTGCAACCCCGGATGGCGCAGACAGGCATCAATCAGTAACACCTTGTAATTCATCTGTCCCAGGGCAAGCCCCAGATTGACCGCAGCGGTTGTCACCCCCATCCGCGGCTGGATGCCGGTCAGCAGACAGACACCCGGAATCCCCCCCGGCAATGCCGGTGGCAACTGGCTCGCGGTTATCCGGAAGGCCTCCGCAAACGGTGAACCGGCCTGCCCCAGTACTGCCATGGCCAGCTGGCGCTCTCCCTGCAAGCCCGCCTGGGGGATGGAGCCCAATACCGGTGCCCCAAGCTGTGCCAGTGCCTCACTGAAGGCCACACGGCTCCGCCGTGCCACACGCAGTAACACCAACAATGCCGACAGCAGCACACCTCCCAGCAATCCTGCCAGCAGAAACAGAAACCGGTCCCGCTCCAGGGCAACAAAAACCGTTATCGTTCGCGCTGCCTGAATGATTCCGGTCAAAAGCGAACCCGCCGGTACTGAATCAACAACGTTAATCACAGGTAAATGCAAATAGCCGGTATTGACAAAAGCCAGATCAGCAGCAGGTATTCCCTTCACTCGGGGCAGGAAAAACATCCGGTCATTCTCATTATTTTTTTTTATAATCAATCGTTGATTTTCCATACCGGGGAGGAGCGTTTTCTCCGGAAGGCCGGTTGCAGCCACAACCGGCCCCCCTGCCAGCCAGAGCAGCAGCAGCCCCAACAGGCAAAACCTGCTACAGCCCAGAGCCGGCAGGCACTGGAGCCCGTCGGTACCGAGGTGGAGTTCCGGAACACGGCTGTCCGGCAGAAGGGATTCAGGGACACTCAACATGGGCACAGCAAACCTGTAGCAACCACTATACAGAATAATCATGTTTCAATAATTATTTTCTATCAACAATGACTAACCTGCGGCACGAAGCATTTTTCATGACCAACGGTAAATACCAGCGCTAACAACGGGTTCAGAAATCCTGTAACGCCTGAAATCAAGCCTGAACTGCTCTTAATTTCCACTCATCCAGAAAATCGCAGCTCCAATCTTTCCCCCGGTTTGCATGGCCCGACTCTGCGGCCACACTCGGACTCACCAATCCCCAATCTGAATCTGGATTATGAACTGGTATACTGTTGGGCTGCTGTTGTTACCCTTGGCCCTGGGTAGTTTCTCGATTTACCTTCTGACCCCTGTTGCCCTGGCTGTCGGCATGGTGGATATCCCCAATGCCAGAAAGCAGCATCAGGCACCGACCCTGCTACTGGGTGGCCTGTCCCTGTTTGCCAGCCTGTCGGTCTGTATTGTGGTTTTTCTGCCGTTGAATACCCTGCAGATGACGTTTCTGGTCTGCAGCAGCCTGCTGGTACTGCTCGGCATGCTGGACGACAGTCAGGACCTGCCACCACGACAGCGTCTGCTGGTACAGGCCTTTATCGCCCTGTTCCTGTGCATACAGACAGGTGACTACCTGCACAACCTGGGCAACCTGTTCAGCCTTGGCGAGCTGGAGCTCGGTTATGGCGGCTACCTGCTGACGATCATCGCCGTGATTGCCGCCATCAACGCCTTCAACATGATTGATGGTATTGATGGCCTGCTGGGGCTGACTGCCCTGGGCGTGTTTCTGGCATTAGCCCTCCTGTTCTGGCTGGGTGGCGATACCGGCAGCATGACCCTGGCCCTGCTGGTAGCCCTGTCCCTGCTGCCTTATCTCTGGGTCAACCTGCAGCTGCGTCCCGTCTGGTTTCATAAAATATTCATGGGTGACACCGGTTCCATGCTGATCGGTTTTGCCGTCATCTGGCTGCTGATCCAGGGTTCCCAGACCGAAGTGCGCAGCTTCTCAACCACGACAGCCCTGTGGATCATCGGCTTCCCGCTGATGGACATGGCACGGGTCATTCTGGAGCGTCACCGGCGCCGGCAGCCGGTATTCCAGGCTGATCGCACCCACCTGCACCATATCCTGCTGCAGCGCAACCCGGCTGACAGCAAAACCAGAACCCTGCTCCAGATTGTCACTTTTTCCGGTATCATGCTGCTCATCGGGATCGTCATGGAAATCTATCAGGTGCCCCAGGTACTGAGTCTGACCCTGTTTCTGGCCACCTTCGGGCTTTACACCCTGACAGTCAGGCAGTTATCACCGGCCCTGCCATCCGGCAGACAGGCCAGCGAGATTGAAGTGGCCTGATGGGGTTACGGCATATCATCGCTGATACCAAAGCCATTCTGAGTGCGGAATGGGCGCAGCTGAAGCCCAAGCCCAAGCCCAAGCCCAAGCCCAAGCCCAAGCCCAAGCCCAAGCCCAAGCCCAAGCCAGAATCACACACCTGAAGCCGCCAGACAATCATTCATCCGTCTGGCGGCCCATCGCCTCAGGCAGTACACTCAACGGTACATCCACTGATAGGACTGAAAAAAGACCTGACCGGTACCGAAGGGCATTGATGAATGACACTGTACAAGACTCCCCTGCGGGCAGCCCTGCTGCTGTCCGGGCTGCTGTGCATTTCCCTGCAACAGGCAGCAGCAAACAGCGCCACCACACCGGAAGCCGGAGTGCCGTCTCCCGAACCGGGCCATCACCTGGATGCCCTGCTCCAGGAGCGCAATACAGCAGCAGAACCGGTGCTGATGTCTCCCGATCCGCGCCTGCGGGAACAGGAAACCGGTGACACCCCGGATACATCTGACCAGAATGATGCAGAAGCGGCATATGTGCATGAGGAACATGCCGACGACCTGTTCCAGCAGCCCCTGCACAGGGCTTTCAACACAGCCAACCGTGTCGCCGTACCGGGTCCGGTGAGCATTGACGTGGCGGGACAGGCCACCCTGCAACTGCCATCGGGATTCGCCTTTATCCCGGAACCGGCATCCAGAATCCTGCTGCGGGCCATGGGCAATCCGTTGCCGGAGCACCTGCAAGGCATGATCTTCCCGCTGGACAGCAGCGAGTGGTTCGCCACACTCCATTACGAAGACAGCGGCCATATCCGGGATGATGATGCCAGTACCCGCCAATGGCATCCTGATACCTTGCTGGCTGCCATCCGGGCGCAGCACCCTGACCGGCAACAGGTCAGGTATTGGACAGCAGCCCCGCAATATGACCCGGCACAGCATCAGCTGCTCTGGTCACTCGCCGTCAGGGACAGTAACCAGCCGGAGGGTGCCGCCCATGGCATCAGCTACCAGACCCGGACCCTGGGGCGGGAAGGTCAGGTCAGCCTGGACCTGGTGACCAATCCGGCCCTGGCGGCGAATCTGCTGCCAGTGGCACAAACGCTGCTGGCAGCCTTGCGCTTCAATCCGGGGCAGGCTTATGTTGACTTCAACCCCGGCACCGACCGCCTGGCCGGATACGGGCTGGCCACCCTGATCACCGGCACGGCACCGACCCCCGAACTCCCGACCCTGATCAGCGGATGGTTCCTGAAGTTCTGGCCGCTGGTACTGGCGGGCCTGCTCCTGCTGGCGGGTAGCGGCACCCTGCTGTACCGGTTTTTCAGGGAGCACAGGCCAGCCGATGCGGCACCGGTAAAACCTGAAGCCACAAGCTGAAAGGCAGGCCAGGACTGACAGGCCGCCCTCAGAACGGTACCGGACTGTGTATCAGCAGCTCCCGCTTCAGCACCGGATGCACAAAACCCAGCTCACAGGCATGCAGCAACATCCGCCCTTCCGGCCCCGGCTGCCCGTAAAGCCGGTCGCCCGTCACCGGATGCCCGAGACTCAGCAGGTGCACCCGCAACTGGTGTGAACGCCCGGTTACCGGCTCCAGCGCCAGCCGGGTACGCCGGACCTCCGGATCGCGCACCAGCACCCGGTAACGGGTCAGGGCCGGCTTGCCGCCAATATCCACCTTCTGGCGTGGACGCCGGGGCCAGTCTGCACTCAGGGGCAGGTCGACCTGTCCCTCATCCACCACGACCAGTCCCTCCACCCAGGCCTGATACCGCTTGTGTATCCGGCGGGTCTGGAACAGGAGGCTGAAGTGGCGCTCCATTGCCCGTCCCCGTGCCAGCAGCAGGATACCGGAGGTTTCCATGTCCAGCCGGTGCACAATCCGGGCCTGTGGATACTCCCGCTGTACCCGGCGGCTCAGGCTGTCCTGATGCGCCTCACCCCGCCCCGGTACCGACAGCAGACCGGCAGGCTTGTTGACCAGCAGCAGGTATTCATCCCGGTACAGAATATCCAGCCCGGTATCCGGTGGTGGCTGGTAGCGAAAGGCCGGCGTTTCTCCGGCAGTCATCGAGCGGCACCCGCACCACTGTCACCCTGAGCCCCCTTGCGCTCCTGTGGCAGCTCGGACTCCATGACATCCAGGGCAATTTCGGTAGCGACCTGAGTCGACGAACCGGACAGGGGAATGTAGGGAGCGGTTTCACTTACAGCGATGGCATCAGTCTGGGTCATGCGGTACAGACTGTAGAAACTGATCATGCCCGTCAGTACGGCAATGAAAACAAAAAAGCCGTGCGTGCCCATCCAGCCCATCAGATAACCGACCAGAACCGGCCCTCCCATGGCCCCGACACCGTTGATGAACAGCAATCCGCCGGATGCGGATGCCATCTGCTCATACTCCAGGTGGTCATTGGTATAGGCAATCAGGAGCGGATACAGCGGATTGGCCGTACCGCCAATGAAAAAAGCCACCCCGATCAGAAACCAGGGCGAACCGCCAGCCCCGGCCACAACGCCCAACAGGGCAAAGCCGGTGCACAGGGCCGTGATGATCATGATCAGTATCCGGCGATCCATGCGATCGGAAAACCAGCCGATCGGGTATTGCAGCAACAGGCCACCCAGATAAATGGAGGTGGTAAAGTAGGATATCTGGGCGATGCTCATGTCAGCCTCAGTGGCATAGATGGAGGCCATCCCGAACAGGGCTGAATACACCCCGCCCATAAGGAAAATACCCACACACCCCAACGGAGAGACCTTGAGCAGTTCGCGCAGGGACATGGGCCGGGCCATCTGGAACACCGGAGCCGGGTTGGTGGAAAGCAGAATGGGCGCAAAAGCAATGGAAACCAGCACTGAAATCAGGACAAACAGGTCATAACCCCCCGGATCGGACAGATTCAGCAACAACTGGCCGATCACAATCCCGGCCATCTGCATGATGGTGTAAAGTGACAGTGCCTGCCCCCGATTCCGGGATGTGGTGGAGTCATTGATCCAGCTTTCGGCCACCACATACAGACCCGACATGCAGAACCCCACCAGCAAGCGCAGAAACCACCAGTACACCGGGTTGATATAGACGGCATACAGGATAAAGGCCGCAGATACCAGCGACCCCAGCGCCGCAAACACGCGCACGTGCCCCACGCGCCGCAGCAGGATCGGCGTCAGCTGGGCTCCACCCAGAAACCCTACGAAATAGGCCGACATGACCAGACCCATCCAGTAGGTGTTGATGGCTTCCAGTGAGCCACGGACCCCCAGCAGGGTACCCTGCAGGCCGTTGCCGGTCATGATCAGCAGGATTCCCAGCATCAGCGGCCAGGAGGAGCGCAGTACGGTCAGCATGCAAAATTCCCAGGTTCAGAAACCGGGCAACGTTACCGCAAAACACCTGCAAATTCCATGCACCGGCGTGGGGCATTTTGTGCCTCAGCAGTCTCATGACACCGGTACACCACAACTTGTGCACTGCATCAGAACCCGCGCACAAATCCGGTGCGCTCCAAGCCGCTTTTATCCATGCTGAAAACCGGGTAATAAGGCAGAAAAATCTCCCCGCCTGCGGGAGTTTTTTAGAAAAAATCACCCATCAACCAACTGATTTAAAAATATTTAATTTAAAATATCAATGCCTGAACCTTGTTGCTGGCACGTGTTTTGCTTGAAGGCTGGAGCATTAATACCTGGAGTAACATAAATGTTGTTGAACCGCTTGAAATCCAGCCTGCTGTCAGCAGGTACAGCGCTGACCCTGACCCTGTTGTCTGCGCAGGCCGTGGCTGCTGATACGGCGGCAGACCCCATCAAGGTTGGCGTGCTGCATTCACTCTCCGGCACCATGGCCATCAGTGAGACCACACTCAAGGATACCGTGCTGATGCTGGTCGACGCGCAGAACAGGAAAGGCGGTGTACTCGGCAGGAAACTGGAGCCAGTGGTCGTGGACCCGGCTTCCGACTGGCCGATGTTTGCAGAAAAAGCCCGTGAACTGCTGGAAAAGGACAAGGTTTCGGTCGTGTTCGGCTGCTGGACTTCCGTTTCACGCAAATCCGTGTTGCCGGTCTTTGAGGAAAACAACGGCCTGCTGTTCTACCCGGTACAGTATGAAGGGGAAGAATCCTCCAGAAACGTGTTCTACACCGGTGCTGCACCCAATCAGCAGGCGATTCCGGCGGTGGATTACCTGATGAACGATCTCGGTGCCGAACGCTGGGTGCTGGCGGGCACCGATTACGTGTATCCGCGCACCACCAACAAGATTCTGGAAGCCTACCTGAAAGGCAAGGGTGTGGCGGAAGAAGACATCCTGGTCAACTACACCCCCTTCGGCCATTCCGACTGGCAGTCGATCGTGTCCGATATCAAGAAATTCGGCGCTGAGGGCAAGAAAACTGCAGTGGTTTCCACCATCAACGGCGATGCCAATGTACCGTTCTACAAGGAACTGGGCAATCAGGGCATTTCCGCCGAAGACATTCCGGTCGTGGCGTTCTCCGTGGGCGAGGAAGAACTCTCCGGCATCGACACCAAACCGCTGGTCGGGCATCTGGCTGCGTGGAACTACTTTGAAAGTGTCGACACCCCGGAAAATGCAGCCTTCATCAAGGAATGGCATGATTTCATCAAGGACGGCAACCGCGTCACCAATGACCCGATGGAAGCGACCATGATCGGCTTCAACCTGTGGGTGAAAGCGGTGGAAAAAGCCGGTACGACCGACCCGGACAAGGTTTCCAGCGCCATCATCGGTCTGGAAACGCCCAACCTGACCGGCGGTACGGCCAAAATGCTGCCCAACCACCACATCACCAAGCCGGTGCTGATCGGTGAAATCCAGGATGACGGCCAGTTTGAAACCGTCTGGGAAACCGAGACGGAAGTACCGGGCGATGCCTGGTCCGATTTTCTGGCCGCCTCCAAGGTGGTTGAAGCGGACTGGACCGGCGAAAAAACCGGTGGTGAGCCCTGCGGCAATTACCATACCGAAACCCGGAAATGTTCCGGCCAGCGTTATGACTAAGGCCAGCGCGGGCTGGCCAGCCGACACGCTCCGGAGCATGGTTTTCTGAGGGTATCGTCCGATACCCTCCCTTCTTCCCCAACAAGGCCCTTCCGTTCATGAGAAGACTTCCAGCGGTATTTTTACAGATTCTCCTGTCCGGCCTGCTATTGTCCGGTGGGCTGGTGCGGGCTGAAGAACCCCTCCCGCAAAACACGGCACCAACCCCGGCAACGGCAGCGGAAATGCCGAGAACCCGCCCCGCCCCGACCAGCCCGCAGGCAACACAGGAAAGCATCTCCCCGATGGTGCAGGAAGCCGCCATCCCCGCAGACACGCTCAGTCAGGCCGCCGCCCTGCTGCAGGACAACGCCTTTCGTAAAAAGGCGGAGGCGGTGGAACGGCTCATCACCAGCGGCAACGCACAGGCCCGGGACTGGCTGGATGCCCTGCTCAAGGGCAATCTTTACCGCCACCGGGAAAATGGCAGCCTCGCCTTCGTCAGCGGCAGCGTGATCCGGGATGCCCGCAGTGGCGACCGGCTTACCAGGGCGGACAAACGGGATTTCCGGAAAATCACCATCAACAACAACCTGCGCCGACAGCTGCGTACCGGCATTGCACGCCTGAACCTGTCCAGCCCGGATGCCGCCGTGCGCGCCAGCGCCGTGGATGCCATGCTGGACAACCTCGATCCGGAAACAGCCACCACCCTGCAGACGCTGGCAGCAACCGAGCCCGACTCCGAAATTCGCGCCGGCATGCAGCTGGGTGTGGCCATGTCGGCACTCAATAACGGTTCAGTGGCGGAACGGCTGGCGGCCATTGACGCCGTATCCGACAGCCTGCATCCCAAAGTGCGCAACCGCCTCAACAACCTGACCCGACATGCCGACCCGCAACTGGCTGCCGCTGCCCGTCAGGCATTGCAGGATATTGAGAACCGGATTCAACGTTATGGCTATGCAGAAACCCTGTTTTTCGGCCTCAGCCTGGGCTCGGTGCTGGTGCTGGCCGCGATCGGCCTTGCCATCACCTTCGGGGTCATGGGTGTGATCAATATGGCCCATGGCGAACTGATCATGCTGGGGGCTTACACCACCTGGATGATTCAGCAGCTGATGCCGAACTTCATCGACTTCTCCCTGATCCTGGCGATTCCGGCGGCATTCCTGGTTTCCGGGGCAGTCGGCATCCTGATTGAACGCACCGTGATCCGCCACCTGTATGGCCGCCCACTGGAGACCCTGCTGGCGACCTTCGGGATCAGCCTGATCCTGCAACAGGCGGTGCGCACCCTGATTTCCCCCCAGAATGTCCCGGTGTCCAACCCCGCCTGGATGTCCGGCACCCTGGAAATCAACAGCGTACTGGCACTGACCCTGAACCGCCTGTACATCATCCTGTTCTGCCTGCTGGTGTTTGCCGCCCTGTACATGATCCTGAGCCGCACCAGGCTCGGCCTGCTGGTTCGTGCCGTCTCCCAGAACCGTGCCATGGCAAAGGCCATGGGCGTGCGTTCGGCCCGTGTGGATGCGCTGACCTTCGGGCTCGGGGCCGGGATTGCCGGTGTCGCCGGCGTGGCCCTGAGCCAGCTGACCAATGTGGGACCGAACCTGGGCCAGTCCTACATCATCGACTCTTTCATGGTGGTGGTGTTCAGCGGGGTCGGCAACCTGTGGGGTACCCTGGTGGCCGGGCTGTCGCTGGGCGTGATCAACAAGGTGCTGGAACCCTGGGCCGGTGCGGTTCTGGCCAAGATTCTGGTCCTCGTTTTCATCATTCTATTCATTCAGAAACGGCCACGCGGACTGTTCCCGCAGAAAGGCCGGGCTGCGGGGGATTAAACCATGCTGCTGACATCCATTTTCAAACCCCTGGCAGGTGATCGCGGCGGTCAGGTCATGCTGCTGGTGCTGGCTGCGACCACCATTCTGGTGCCGGTGCTCAACCTGCTGCCCGCCGATCATGCCTGGCACCTACCGACCTACCGGGTGACACTGCTGGGCAAATACCTCACCTATGCCCTGTTGGCGGTGGCTGTGGATCTGGTCTGGGGCTATCTCGGCATCCTCAGCCTCGGCCACGGGGCCTTCTTCGCACTCGGCGGCTATGCCATGGGCATGTACCTGATGCGCCAGATCGGGGACCGGGGCGTGTACGGCAATCCGGAACTGCCGGATTTCATGGTATTCCTGAACTGGACCGAACTGCCGTGGTTCTGGTATGGCTTTGACCTGTTCGGGTTTGCCCTGCTGATGATCATGCTGATACCGGGGCTGCTGGCTTTTGTCTTCGGCTGGCTCACCTTCCGCTCCCGCGTGACCGGCGTTTACCTGTCCATTATCACCCAGGCCCTGACCTATGCCCTGATGCTGGCTTTTTTCCGCAATGAGATGGGCTTCGGCGGCAATAACGGCCTCACCGATTTCAAGGACATTCTCGGCTTCAGCCTGCAATCCGACGGCACCCGCCTGGCACTGTTCATTGCCTCCGCCCTGGCGCTGGCAGCCGGGTACCTGGCCTGCCGCTACCTTGTCACCTCCCGCCTGGGGCGCATCACGGTTGCCATTCGCGATGCCGAAAGCCGTACCCGCTTTGTCGGCTACCGGGTCGAGGACTACAAGGTCTGGATATTCACCTTCTCCGCCATCCTGGCCGGCATTGCCGGAGCGCTGTATGTACCGCAGGTGGGGATCATCAATCCGGGAGAATTTTCACCATTGAACTCGATCGAGATCGTGATCTGGGTTGCCATCGGCGGACGCGCCACGCTCTATGGTGCCGTACTGGGGGCCGTGCTGGTCAATTATGCCAAAACCGTCTTCACCGGCCTGATGCCGGATTCCTGGCTGTTCCTGCTCGGGGCACTGTTTGTGGTGGTCACCCTGTACCTGCCGCAGGGGCTGGCCGGACTGATGCGACAACTGAAACAGCTGCCCTGGCTGCGGAGGGCTGAAGCATGAATGAAGGGGCACACCTCCGGCATACCGAGGCCGGCCTGCCGGATGCCAGTCATATTGCCATCCTGTACCTGGAAGACCTGAACGTCAGTTTTGACGGTTTCAAGGCCATCAACAACCTCAACCTGTACATCGACCGGGGAGAGCTGCGCTGCATCATCGGCCCCAACGGGGCGGGCAAGACCACCATGATGGACATCATCACCGGCAAGAC
>JAGRJD010000078.1 GCA_020442915.1 Thiothrix sp.
GTATCCCTTCCAGTGCCAGCTGTTCACCGCTGCGCCGGGCCAGGGTGTTGAGCTGCTGCTGCAGTGCGACATCCAGCGTGCTGTGGAAGCGCTGTTGCTGCGGGTACAGCCGGTTCAGGGTATCCAGCAGGTGGGGTGCCAGCCGGGGCAGGGGGTGGGGTGCTTCCGGCAGCGGTTCGGCCACGGCCAGCTCGTGATCCAGCGCACCCAGCGTACCCTGATCCCGAAGCAGGCCCAGCAGGTAGTTGCGTTTCAGGAGCAGTTGCGTGCGGTTGCGTCCCGGATGAATCAGGGCCGGATTGTTGGGCAGGATGGCCAGCATGGCACTTTCAGCCCAGGACAGTTGCTCCGGTGCCCGCCCGAAGTAGCGCCAGGCAGCGGCTTCCAGGCCGACCACATTGCCACCGAACGGAGCATGGCTGGCATAAAGCCGAAGGATGGCATCCTTGTCCAGCTGCGTCTCCAGCCGCCAGGCACGCAGGATTTCCAGCCCCTTTTCAGTCAGGGTTCGGGTCGGATTGCCACGCGCCAGACGGATCACCTGCATGCTCAAGGTGCTGGCCCCGCTCACTACCCGCCCCTGACGCAGGTTGTCTGCCCCGGCCCGCAGCAGGGCCAGTCCGTCCACCCCGTGATGACGCCGGAAACGCTTGTCCTCAAAGCGGATCAGGGCAGTGGCGAACTTGTCCGGTACTGCTTCGGATTCAGGAAAGCGCCATTGCTCGTCGGTGGCGATGTGTGCACTCAGCAGGCGACCGTTCCGGTCCAGCAGCAGGCGGGAATGATCGGCACTGAACAGGGGTTCCGGCAGGCTGAAGGCATGCCACCAGATGAAACCGGCAGCCAGCAGTGTCAGCACTGGCATAAGGGTGAGCGGGAGCAGGTGTTGTTTGCGGGTCATGTTGTGTTATGCCTGTTGTGCAGGCAAGAACGGGACTTCCACTTCCCGAAGCCCCGTTCTT
This sequence comes from Thiothrix sp., assembly GCA_020442915.1. Lineage (GTDB taxonomy): Bacteria > Pseudomonadota > Gammaproteobacteria > Thiotrichales > Thiotrichaceae > Thiolinea. Next base: position 963 of record JAGRJD010000078.1, read on the forward strand.
CTCCACTGAAAGTCAGCGGCCTGACGGACGGTCAGCCATTGACACCACCGCATCCGGTGGCGGAGCCAGTGGCAGTACCTTGAGAATGTCCAGACCCAGACTGGTGGTGCCTGCCCGGATACCCGGCTGGTACATGGCTTCCACACGCAATGGCGGGAAGCGGAACTGCCCCAGATAGGCGGCATTGATGCGCACCATCACCGTGTGTGCCGTACCGGCCTTGAGGTCGAAGTAACTGAACACCCGGTCATCCCGCACTTCCTGATAACTCAGGCCGGCGGGGCTGCTGTTTTCCCCGGTGGTGGTCCGGGTTCCGATTTCTGCGCCTGATGGAAGCAGGGCGGTGAGTGCCAGCCGCTTCAGGTCCTGCGGGCCGGTATTGGTGACGGTCACGGTGAGCACATAATCCTGCCCCTGCTGCAGTTTCAGGTCGGGCGCCTGTGCCGCTGCCGGGCTGCTGTTCCAGGCCAGCACCTCTCTGCCCTTGCGATCGGTCAGTTTTGCCGCCAGCGTCAGGCCCTGTTCCTGAGCCTGCTCGCTGCCGGCGGGGGCGATGCCGCGCTGGGCCAGACTGGCATACAGGCGCAGCTTGCTGTCATTGCGCAATGCGACCTGATAAGGCTGGTCCTGTGCCCCCAGCAGCCGGTTCAACAATGCCTGCGGACTGTCCAGACTGGCCGGGCTGCCCTGGTTCAGGGTCAGGCTGGCCTTGACCGGTTCCGGCGCGCTGTCGAGGTAATGCGCTGCGGACAGTAGTGCCCAGCTCAGGTCGTGGGTATTGGGCCGGACCTGGCTGCCCAGCGCCTCACCCAGCTGTTCGACCAGCAGGGCTGCATCCTGCTGGCGTCCCAGCGTCAGCAGGGTTTCCAGCTGCAGCCCGAGGGTGCCGAGATGCTGGCTGAAGGTGGCATCGGAAGGCGCCACATCCAGGCTGGTGGCGATCAGCCCTTCGGTGGTGCGCACAGCGGCTTCCTGCTGGCCTGAAAGCTGGTAGGCGGCAGCCAGCAGCCAGCGTGCCTGGGCGCTGGCCTGACCGGATTCGCGCAGACGGTTCATGGCCCCGAGCTGTGGCTGTCCGCCCAGCGCCAGCACATACAGACGGTAAGCCTGGGTGGCGCTGGTATCACCGGACGCCGTATCAGCACTGGCCGCTGTTTCCGTGTTGTCACCGGTACCGGATTCGGTGCCGGCCGTTTCTGTCGCCGTGTCGGCTGTTTCCGTATCTGCTGCTTCGGCAGCACCGGTACTGGCTGCGGGTTTCACGGAAGTCCAGTTCTGGGCCTGTCTGGCCTGATAGGCCTGCCAGCCGCTCAGGAGACCCAATGGCACATTGTAGCCGCGCTTTTGGGCCTCGATCAGGAAGTGCCCGGCATACAGGCTGGCCCAGTCATTGGCTTCAGTGGAGCCAGGCCAGTACATGAGGTTGCCGCTGCCGGCCTGGAAGCTGTTCATGCGGGCAATGGCACGCTTGACGTGGGTTTCCAGCTGCTGCCGGCGTTCGGCGTCCAGCTGCAGCAGGGTTGACAGGTAGAGTTGCGGGAAGGCGGTGGAGGTGACCTGTTCCAGACAACCATGCGGATAATGCACCAGATAGTCCAGATGCTGTTCCAGATTCAGGTTGGGAATCGCCGACAGCACCAGATTGGCCTGATTGCTGCCCGGCAGGCCAAAGGGCTGCAGCGCGGTGCTCCAGTTATCACCGGGTTCCAGTGCCCGGGTGAGGTTGCGCACTTCCGGCAGGCTCGGGGCCTGAATGTCCAGTGTCACCTCATGCCGGCTTTCCTGGGTGCTGTCAGGCTGACCATCGGCCTTGAGTGCCACGGCACGGAACTGCAGCGTACCCGGTCCCGGCTGCTCACCGGCGGTCAGTGGCAGGGACACGGTTTTCTCACCCGTTGCCGTGATGTCGACCTTGAGCGGAGCGGCCAGCGAGGTGAACGCGGTATCGCCCTGCATGCTGACCTCCACGGCCTTGATGGCCGGGTCGGATACAAACAGGGTCAGCGGTACCTCGACGCTTTCACGGGTCTTGAGGCTGCGCGGCAGCGAGGACAGCAGCATGAGCGGCTGGCGTACGAATACCGATTGTTCCGCTTTACCATAAGCACTGCCGTCGGCGGCGGCCAGCATGATGCGTACCGCACCCAGGTAGGACGGGAGCCTGACTTCATGTTCGCGGGTCTGGCCGGCTTCCAGATGAAAGGCACCGAGGAATTTCACCACCGGCGGGAAGCGCTTGGGCTTGTTGGCGGCATCATCAATCTGGGCTTCATCCCCGCCACCGATGGCCAGCATGCGCTCCAGTTCTCCGCCATAAGCCCCGACCACGTTGTCATACATGTCCCAGGTCCGGATGCCGAGTGCCTCCTTGCGATAGAAGGCCTGATGCAGGTCCGGGGTCTCGAAGCGGGTCAGGCCCAGCAGTCCCTCATCCACTACCGCGAGGGTGTAGTCCATGGATTGGCCGCTTTCCTCACTGACCTTGAACAGCTGGGTGCTGTCCGGTTTCCACTCATCCGCTGCCTGAATCAGCGGCTTGAGGCGCGTGGCCGGGTCTTCCACCGTCAGCGGAACAATGCCGTACAGACGCATGGGGCGGTCATTCTGGCGTTGCTGGTGACCTTGCAGCAGGGTGACGCTGACATAGGCGTTCGGGGCCATGGCTGCCGTGACGGGTACCGGCACCTGGGTACGCTTGCCGTCAAATTCGACCCAGTACTGCGCCAGAATCCGGCTGGCATTTTCCACCGTCAGCAGCGCACGCCCGGCTGCTGCCTCCGGCAATTGCACCTGTGCCGTATCACCGGGCTGGTAGTTGTCCCTGTCGGTACTGATGGTCAGGCGGGCCGCGGCTCCACCGCCCTGCTCCTGGGCGCGTCCGGCCCAGCCCGGCCAGTCCACATACAGGGTTTTGCCGCTGCAGTGCTTGCCCTCAAGGTCACAGGCACGTACCAGATAGCGGCCCCAGTCCGGGTAGTTGATGCGGAATGTCCAGCTACCCTTGCCATCCTGCGTGTTGACAGTGGCCTGATCCAGCTTGCTGCTGTTGCTGGCATCGGCATAGGCGGCCAGTGATTCCGGGGTCTTGTCCCACCACCATTTCCAGTCGATTTTATACAATGTGACCTGTACCTGGGGCAGGGAAACATCCGTACCTGCGGCATTCAGGCTCGCAAGTTCCACGGTGTGGTCGGTGTCGGTCAGCAGCATGCCGCGTTCGGCATCGCCCTTGGGCAGGCGCAGGCCGATGTAGTTGGCAAACGGGTAATAATCCATTTCCTGCTTGCTGATGCTGAAACCGCCACCATCTTCGAATACGCGACTGGTGAACCAGGCACTCAGAAGGCCCGGTGGCTGTTCCTTGGGCTGGAAATTCTTGCTGAAAGTCAGGTGGCCCTGTGAATCCAGCCGTCCTTCCAGTAGTTGCTGGTCCGCACTGTCGAGGGTGCGGGCCGGATCATCGAAGCTGTAATCCGCATAGCGGTCGAAACGGGTGGTCTTTTCACGCAGGCGCACGTTCACATCAGCCTTGAGGTCACTGGCAGTACCGCCGTGCAGCCACTGGGCAAACAGGGTGGCTGCCGGCAGGTCATGCCAGCCTTCCAGCTTGTCGGTACCGTAATCCAGCTCGACCTTGAGGCGGTTGGGGCGGATGGTTTCGATCTTCAGGCTTTTGTCAAAGCTGCTGCCGCCCAGTACCGCCTTGACCAGCCAGTCCCCGGTCGGGTCGGCGTCACGGGTTTTCAGGGTGAAAGGGTAGAACGGTCCGACCGGCTGGTTGCTGGTCAGGGTCTGGCGCAGGCGGCCACCGGGGTCGAACAGCTGCAGCGTGACCGGATGCCGTGCTGGAAGCGTCTGGTCACGGTCCTGCAGCACAAAGGTCAGGTGGATGTCATCCCCCGGACGCCAGACCCCGCGTTCACCATACAGATAACCCTTGAGGCCTTTCTGCAGCGTTTGTCCGGCGACCTCGAACGAGCTGGTCTCCAGCACGGTATTGGCGTTGAGCTTGAGGTAGGCGCGATCCGTTCCCTGTTCCGCCACCAGCAGAAAGGGTGTGGCACCGGTTTTCAGGGTGGCAAACCCCTGGGCATCGGTATCCGCACTGGCCAGCACCTGGCCCTGGAAATTGTGCAGGCTCAACTTGACACCATGGTCCGGGCTGGCATTACGCAAGTCGGTGGCGATCACGTGCACGCTGCCGTCACTCTCCTGCTTGGCAATCAGGCCGATATTGCTGGCGATGAAATTGCGGCTGGTTCTGGTCTTTTCCTCATTATAGAAATAGTAGGCTGCGCTGCAGGGGTCTTCACGCCTGTCCCACTCATAGCGGTCATCTTCTGCACTGCTGCTGGTGCCGGTGTCCAGTACATAGGTTTCGATCCCGTCCCAGCCGCTGGCTTGGGTGCTGTCCTCATCCTCGTTGTTCTGCAAGGAAGGCAGGGGGGCCGGGCTGAGGCCGGTACAGGTCCGGGTCACATGGTTGCGGTTGACTTCCAGCGCCAGGCGGTACAGGGTGCCGGGGCGGGCCTTGAACAGCTCGTGTGCATCCAGATTGAAGCGGTTCCAGCGCTCAGGGTTGGCAGCGGACAGCGGGATGGTCTTGCGCCACACATAACGCCCGACACGTTCTGTCTGGTTTCCCCCGTCCAGTCCGTTGACCTGCAGGAACTGGGCGATGTTTTCCGGATAAATTTCCATCACCGAAAGATCAACGCCCCTGACCCCGCGAGCCTCGAAGGCAATGTTCATGATGCTGTTTTCAGGCAGGATGTTGCCGGTCCCGGCAAAACGCACCGCCGGTTTGGGTGCTTCCAGCACCAGGGCCTGCTGCTGGCGTTCACCAAGCCTGCCCAGACGGCTGTCAAGGGCGCGGATGCCGGGCTGCAACACCAGCGCATGCTCGCCCGGCTGCAGTTCCTCATCCGGATACACCAGCAGCTGGTTGCCGATGATCTGGGTTCTGGCATCTTTGCCGCCCAGCTGCACCAGCCCCTTGATGTCCTGGTTCGGGTCCAGGGCATCGGAGAAGCTCACCCGGGCATGCAGGCGACCTTCACCATCCTCGTCCAGGGCTTCGATGCGGGTGATGCTGAAGGTCTCCCGGCTCGGGATCACCACTTCGTGCTGACCGCTGCTGCCGCTGCCCCGTGCTCCCAGGGCCTTGCCGTCCCAGACCAGTTTCAGGTCGGCGGCAAAAGTTTCACGCGCTATCGGCCCGATCACGAAGCGGTGTTCGGTACCGGGGCCGTTGTGCTCCCAGCTCACCGGCAGCGATTTCTGCTGGGAGCTGGCCTGCAGGATTTTCTCCACTGCCTGCGGACCCAGGTAGTCGGCACTGAACAGGGTGCCACCGAGCTGCATCTGTTGCGACTGCCCGGGTACCGGCTCCAGCCCGCCGGTCTGCACTTCCAGTTCCAGCGCTGCGGTGTGAATCTCGAAATCGAGTGGCTCCAGTCCGGCAGGTATGTTCAGCAGGCCCTGCGGTTTCAGGGTCAGGGTATGGCTGCTGCCAAAGTCCAGGGGGGCATCAGGCTGGAAGACCAGGCTGCGCTCGGTATCAAACCAGGCTTTGCCCGCCATGCCTGTCATGCCGAGGTAGGCATCGGCACTGTCGCCGACCTGATCGGTGCTGACGAGTGGCTCACGGAAACCGATGCTGATCGGTTCTTTGCGCGGCTGCAGCGGTGGCGGACGCCGACTCAGAATGCTGGCGACCATCTGGGCCTGCTCCAGTCGGGACTGTTCCGCTGCCGCAATGCCGGTCTCCGGGCGGTTATTGTCCGGTCCGGGAGCGGTTGTCGCTGTGGATTCCGTTGCTGTGGCCGCTGTCGGGGCCGGACCGGCGGAGCCACCTGAGGCAGCTTCGGTGCTGGAGCCGCTGTTGCAGCCTCCCAGACTCACGAGACTGGCGGCCAGTACCAGCAGGTACAGACCCGGTCGAAATTTCATCATGTCAACTCCCCCGCAGGATTTGGTGTCACTCAAGTTTATTTTAGACCACAGACAGAAAGAAATTGTTGCAAAAGTCATACGCCAATTCATTCAGATACCAGGCGCCCTGTTTTTGTGCATCCTGGGGCATCTTTGCAGTGCACCCCAGACTGTTGTTGGCAGATATGCCTTGCCACAAGCTGCTGATATGCAGGCTGATCCGAGGTTGGCATGATGCTTGCATTGCCGGGAATGTTCCGGCTGAGCAGTTGGCAGCTGCCAAGGGCTTTGCCATTCTGAGAATCTTGAAGGACCCTGACTGATGATGATCCGGCTTCTGTTGTCCTGGCTGACCCCGTTGTCAGGTGTATTGCTGTCGACGGGTAGTGCACGGGCACATTCCACGTTCCTCGGTGGCGGCCATGCCCATATTGAATATGCCCCCCTGCATCTGCTTCATCACAGCGGCATCCTGTTGCTGATCGGGTTGGGCGTTTTTTTCATCTCACGCTGGTTGATCCGGCAGCTGATGACCTGCACCCGGAAGCACTCCGGCCACTGACACCATAACTGACATGAAGCGTGTAACACTGGAACATCCGGTCCAGACTGGCTGGGCGGCGGAACTGGCGCTGGATTTCGCGCAGCGCAGCGGCAAAACCGTGCTGGCCGGGCGCCATCAGCGTGGCCCGCTGGCCGTGCAACGCCCGTTCTACCCGGAAGGCGAAGTCTGCCATGTTTATGTTCTGCACCCGCCGGGTGGTGTGGTCGGCGGTGACCGGCTGGCCATCAACGTGGCTGTCGCCGCCGGTGCCAGTGTCCTGCTCACGACGCCCGGCGCCACCAAGTTCTACCGCTCCGGCAAACGGCTGGCGCGACAACAGCAGCATTTCACGGTGTACGGTGCACTGGAATGGCTGCCTCAGGAAAACATTTTCTTTCCCGGTGCGGACAGCCAGCTCGCCACCGACATTCACCTGTACGGCGATGCGTGCTACATCGGCTGGGAAATTCACTGTCTTGGGCGCCCGGTGGTCAACGAGCGCTTTGTGCAGGGTAACGCACTGTTTGCCACCCGCTTATACCGTGACGGCAGGCCGTTGTTCATCGACCGGCTGAATGTGCGGGGTGAGGCGGATTTGCAGGGCAGTGCCGGATTGCGTCACCAGCCGGTGATGGCGACCCTGTTGGCGACACCTGCCACGACCGCTGTTCTGGAACTGGCCCGCAGCGGCTGCGAAATGCTTCTGCCACAAGGGCATGCCGGTGTCACCCTGATGCATGAGGTGCTGATCGTGCGCTATCTGGGCACCAGCACCGCCGAGGCCAGGCGTTTGCTGCGTGCTGTCTGGCAAGCCATCCGTCCATTGGTCACGGGTCATGCCGCCGTCGCTCCCCGCATCTGGAATACTTAAGGAGAAAGCCCTGTCATGGAACTCACCCCCCGAGAAAAAGACAAGCTGCTGCTGTTCACCGCCGGTTTGCTGGCGGAACGGCGCAAGGCCCGTGGTCTCAAGCTCAATTACCCGGAAGCCATGGCCCTGATCAGCTGTGCGATCATGGAGGGGGCACGTGATGGCCGTTCCGTCGCTGAAATGATGGATTATGGCCGCACCCTGCTGACCCGTGAGGACGTGATGGACGGCATTGCCGAGCTGATTCATGAGGTACAGGTGGAGGCGACCTTTCCCGACGGTACCAAGCTGGTGACGGTACATGAGCCGATTGTTTAAGGAGCAAGGCATGATTCCCGGACAAATTTTCCCGGCTGATGGTGAAATCGAGCTCAATGCCGGCCGTGAAACCGTCACCGTCACGGTAGCCAATACCGGCGACCGCCCGATACAGGTCGGTTCCCATTACCATTTTTTTGAAACCAACAACGCATTGGCTTTCGACCGCGACCGGGCCCGTGGTTTCCGCCTGAACATTCCGGCAGGTACGGCAGTGCGCTTTGAGCCTGGCCAGACCCGCGAGGTGGAACTGGTTGCGTATGCAGGCAGCCGTGAAATTTATGGCTTCCGGGGCAAGGTCATGGGCAGACTCCAAGGAGAAATGGCATGGCAAAAATAAGCAGACAGGCGTATGCCGAAATGTACGGCCCGACTGCCGGCGACCGCGTGCGCCTGGGCGATACCGAGCTGATCATCGCAGTGGAGCACGACCATACCGTCTATGGTGATGAAGTGAAATTCGGCGGCGGCAAGGGTGATCCGCGACGGCATGGGCCAATGCCAGCGCGAAAGCGCCGGGGTGGTGGATGTGGTGATCACCAACGCGCTGATCCTCGACCACTGGGGCATCGTCAAGGCCGACATCGGCATCAAAAACGGACGCATTGCCGGCATCGGCAAGGCAGGCAATCCGGACACGCAGGCTGGTGTCAATATTGTGGTTGGTCCCGGCACCGAAGTGATCGCAGGCGAAGGGCAGATCATCACTGCAGGCGGCATCGATTCCCATATCCATTTCATCTGCCCGCAGCAGGTGGAAGACGCGCTCATGTCCGGCATCACGACCATGCTTGGCGGTGGCACGGGGCCGGCTACCGGCACCAACGCCACCACCTGCACGCCGGGGCCGTGGAACATCCACCGCATGCTGGAAGCAGCAGATGCGTTGCCCGTGAACCTCGGTTTTCTTGGCAAAGGCAATGCCAGCCTGCCCGAAGCGTTGCACGAACAGGTCGCCGCCGGTGCCATCGGCCTGAAACTGCACGAAGACTGGGGTACGACACCTGCCAGTATTGACAACTGCCTGACGGTGGCGGATGAAACCGACGTACAGGTCGCGATCCATACCGACAC
>JAGRJD010000079.1:0-2700 GCA_020442915.1 Thiothrix sp.
GGGTGCTCCCGTTTCCAGTGCGCCATCAGGCAGATGAACTCCAGCGCCAGATGGGCTCCTGCCAGTGCCGTGATCTCGGCGATGTCGTAGGCGGGTGCAACTTCCACCAGGTCTGCCCCCACCACCTGCAGGCCGCGCATCCCCCATAGAATGTCAAGGGCCTGGCGCGGGCTCAGGCCGCCACAGACCGGGGTGCCGGTACCCGGTGCAAAAGCCGGATCCAGGCAGTCAATGTCAAAGGTGAGGTAAACCTTGTTTTTGCCGACGATGGTGTGAATCTGGCGCGCAATATCGGCGGCGGACTGGCTGCAGGCCTGACGGGCATCAATGATGTTGAAACCGAGCGGATCGTCATTGGTGGTGCGCAGGCCGATCTGTACCGAGCGCGCCGGATCAACCAGGCCCTCCCGGGTGGCATGGTAGAACATGGTGCCATGGTCCACGCGTCCGTCTTCACCATCCTCGCCCCAGGTATCGGAGTGGGCATCAAAATGGACCAGCGACAGCGGGCCGTGTTTTTCCACATGGGCCCTGAGCAGGGGGTAGGCGATGAAATGATCGCCCCCGAGACTGAGCAGGGCGGTATCGGTGGCCAGTATCCGGCGTGCGGTGTCCTCGATGATGCCGGGGATTTCCGCCGGGCGGCCATGGTCAAAGGCGACATCGCCATAATCGACCACAGCCAGGGTTTCAAACGGATCAAATTCCCAGGGCCAGTGCCGGCCCCAGGACAGGTGGCTGGAGGCGGCACGCAGGGCGCGGGGACCGAAGCGGGCACCGGGACGGTTGGTGACGGCGGTATCAAACGGGACGCCCAGAATGGCCAGGTCGGCCTGTGCCAGCTCCCGTGAGTAACGGCGTCGGAACAGGCTCAGGGCACCGGAAAAAGTGGCTTCGGGGTGAATGCCATAGGGGGTATCGATCGTGAAGGCGGAATCGGAGTGGTAGCGCTGGTTGCTCATGATGAATCGGTAGGGTTGCAGTTGTTGAGGCGAGGGTGAAAATTGTGATCACATCAAGTGCCTATTGTAGGTCGGGGAATGGGGGCTTTTCAAGCATGCTGATGTACCACGCTGTGGCAGGCCGGTCAGGTGTGATCACACGTTGACTTGACTGTGGCTTTGTGCAACATTGCAAGACGGTTTGAATACCCGTTGCCGCTGCAAGAAGGAGGGCGTTAACCGATGGGTGTATCCCTGCATGCCGAGCCACCGAAAGTCTTTGCCCCCTGGAATGATCCCGCCCAGAAGCCCCTGATCCGGTTTGAAAATGTCACCAAGCGCTTTGGTGATTTTGTTGCCATCGACAACTTGAGTCTGGCCATTTACGAACGCGAATTTTATGCCCTGCTGGGTTCTTCCGGCTGTGGCAAGACCACGCTGCTACGTCTGCTGTCCGGGTTCGAGACACCGACCAGCGGGCGGATACTGCTGGGGGGAGAGGACATGTCTGCCGTCCCGCCCAACAAACGTCCGGTCAACATGATGTTTCAGTCCTACGCCCTGTTTCCGCACATGAGTGTGGAAAGGAATGTCGGTTTCGGCCTCCGGCAGGAAGGACGCCCCAGGGCCGAAATTCAGGAGCGTGTCCATGAAATGCTGAAGCTGGTGCAGCTGGAAAAGTTTGCCCGGCGCAAGCCACACCAGCTTTCCGGCGGGCAGAAGCAGCGGGTGGCACTGGCACGTTCGCTGGCGAGGGGGCCGAAGCTGCTGCTGCTGGACGAGCCGCTGGGGGCACTGGACAAAAAGCTGCGTGAACGCACCCAGTTTGAGCTGATGGGACTGCAGGAGCGCCTGGGACTGACCTTCGTGATTGTGACACATGACCAGGAGGAGGCCATGACCGTGGCCAGTCGCATTGCCGTCATGGACAGGGGCCGGGTGCTGCAGGTCGATACCCCGGCCATGATCTACGAGCGTCCGGCCTCGCGTTATGTGGCGGACTTCATCGGGGATGTGAATCTGCATGCCTGTTGTCTGGATGCCTGTACCGATCTGGCTGATGGCGGCGGGCGCGAGTGGACGGTCAGTTTTGAGGGGGCCGGCAGCATGAAAGTGCAGGAGGAGTCTGCCACCAGCCGTTTCCAGCGTGGAGACCGGGCCTGGCTCGCCATCCGTCCGGAAAAGATCAGTGTCGGCAAGCAGGAGCCGGTGGCCGAGCCGGGACGGGAGCTGAACCGGGTGCAGGGTGTTGTCTGGGATATTGCCTATTCCGGCAATACCTCCACCTACCATGTGAGGCTGGATGACGGTACGACCCTGAAGGCACAGGCCACCAACCAGCGCCGGCTGCACAACCGTGAAATCACCTGGGAGGAGCGGGTCTGGCTGTCTTGGACCACCACGGCGGCGCTGCTGCTGCCTGACGGGGAGGTCTGACTCATGCGGGACAGGCGTGCGGGGATCAACTGGGAGCGGGTACTGCTGATCGGAACGCCCTATCTGTGGTTGCTGGTGTTTTTTCTGCTGCCGTTTGCCATTGTTGCCAAGATTTCCCTGTCGGATACTGCCGTGGCCATGCCGCCTTATGTACCGGTGCTGGACTGGAGTCAGGGCTGGGAGGGGATCAGGCAGTTCTGGGCCGGGCTGGATTTCGAGAATTTCATTTTCCTGCTGGAGGACAGCCTGTACCTGCTGTCCTATCTCAACAGCCTGAAAGTTGCACTGATTTCGACCCTGCTGTGCCTGCTGATCGGCTATC
>JAGRJD010000079.1:2781-21090 GCA_020442915.1 Thiothrix sp.
TCCTGATCCGGGTCTATGCCTGGATCGGTATTCTCAAGAATGAAGGCCTGCTGAATTCGCTGTTGCAGGGCGCCGGCCTGATTGATCAGCCACTGATGATCCTGAACACCAATACCGCCGTCTACATCGGCATTGTGTATTCCTATCTGCCATTCATGATCCTGCCGTTGTATGCCTCCCTGGAGAAAATGGACAGTACCCTGCTGGAAGCCGCCATGGACTTGGGGTGTACACCACTCAAGGCATTCTGGCAGGTCACTTTTCCGCTTTCGCTGCCGGGGGTGGTGGCGGGGTGTTTTCTGGTCTTCATTCCGGCGGTGGGCGAGTTTGTGATTCCCGATATTCTGGGCGGTTCGGAGACCCTCATGATCGGCAAGACCCTGTGGGCCGAGTTTTTCGGCAACCGGGACTGGCCGGTCGCTTCTGCCGTGGCGGTGGTGCTGCTGCTGTTTCTGGTGGTGCCGATCATGCTGTTCCAGCGCATGCAGGAGCGTAACCAGGAGGCTGCCCGATGAATGTCAGCCGTTTTTCCTGGTTCAATGCTACGGCCATCACCTTTGGTTTCGCCTTTCTGTACCTGCCCATCCTGCTGCTGATCATCTTCAGCTTCAACGCCTCCAAGCTGGTGACGGTCTGGGGTGGCTTTTCCACACGCTGGTACAGCAGCCTGCTGCAGAATGAAATGTTCATCGAAGCCGCCAAGGTCACGCTGGAGGTGGGGCTGCTGAGCGCCACACTGGCGGCGGTACTGGGAACCATGGCGGCACTGGTGCTCGACAAGGCCGGGCGTTTTCCGGGGCGCATGCTGTTTTCCGGCATGATTTACTCGCCCATGGTGATGCCCGAGGTGATTACCGGTCTGTCGCTGCTGTTGCTGTTTGTCGCCATCGGCATGGATCGGGGCTACTGGACCATTGTCATTGCCCATACCACTTTTGCCACCTGTTATGTGACGGTGGTGGTCTCTTCACGGCTGGTCTCATTCGACAATGCGCTGGAAGAGGCGGCGCTGGACCTGGGGTGTACTCCGTTCTCCGCCTTCTGGCAGGTGACACTGCCCATTATCCTGCCGGCCATTGTGGCTGGCTGGCTGCTGGCCTTCACCCTGTCGATGGATGATCTGGTGATCGCCTCCTTCACTTCCGGCCCCGGCTCCACCACCCTGCCCATGAAAATCTATAGTCAGGTGCGGCTGGGCCTCAATCCGGAAATCAACGCCCTGTCCACCATCCTGATTCTGGTGGTGGCCACGGGGGTCGTTCTGACTTCCCTGATCAGCAAGCAGGCGGAGACCAAGCGTCAGCGCGAGGAGCATGCAGCACTGGCGCAGGCGGATGGCTGAGCGGGCCGCAGAAGGGAAGAGGGAGGATGGGGATATGGATGCAGATGACAGCAGTTTGCAGGCTCTGGAGCGGCCCGGTTCCGGCGGCATCCATCAGTGGGTTTACCAGTCCCTGCGTCGCAGCATTCTGTGTGGCGGTTTTCCCCCCGGTGAGCGCCTGACCATCCGCGGGCTGGCGGAAAAGCTGGGGGTCAGTCCGATGCCGGTACGCGAGGCCCTGCACCGCCTCACCTGTGAGGGTGCGGTTGCTGTCAGGGGTAACCGGCGTGTGATGATTCCGGAAATGACGCCATCCCGGCTCAAGGCCCTGTATGACCTGCGTATCGTGCTGGAGTCCCATGCCGCGCTCAAGGCCATGCCGTATGTGCATGAGGCAGAGCTGCTGAAGCTGGAACAGCTGGACCGGGCGGTGGATGCAAGCCTGAAACAGCCGGATGATGTCCAGTCCTGGACCTTGGCCAACCAGGCTTTTCACCGCTACCTCTATCAGCAGAATCCGGTGCCGGCGGCTGTTCCCCTGATCGAAAGTGTGTGGTTGCAGCTGGGGCCGTTTCTGCATCTGGTACTGAGCGGATTGAGTGAAAACTACCGTATTGACCGGCATCAGGAGGCACTGGAGGCCCTGCGCCAGCACAATGGCTTTGCCCTGCAGCGGGCCATCGAAGCCGACATCCGTGACGGTATGGCTTCGCTGGAGTCGGTTCAGGGGCTGGAAAGCTTTTTCGGCTGCTGAGTGCCTGAGCTGTCGGCTGTTTAATTCCTACTGTGGCGCTGGGCCATTTCCGGTCTCCCAATGGTCCTATTCCTGCCACTGGCTGCTTTCATGTAAAATCCGGCGCACTTTCAACAGAGATTCAGGAGAATCGGCATGACCGATGTGTCGCGTGAGCAGGTGGAAGCGCTGCTGGGTGGAATCCGGGACCGGTATCTGGAGCAGGATCTGGTCAGTGCCAAAGTGATCGGGGATATTGCCCTCAAGGGTCCGGACGTTACGGTATCCCTCGTGCTGGGTTATCCCTGTGGCGGTTATGCAGCGGAGCTGGCGGCTGTGGTGAAGCAGACACTGGAGGCGGCGGACGGCATCAGCCATGCCGATGTACAGGTCGAAACCCGGATCATTGCCCATGCAGTCCAGAAAACCCTCAAGCGCCAGGAAGGCATCAGGAACATCATCGCCGTGGCTTCAGGCAAGGGCGGGGTGGGTAAATCGACCACAGCGGTCAATCTGGCGCTGGCGCTGCATGCCGATGGTGCCCGTGTCGGGTTGCTGGATGCCGATATTTACGGCCCCAGCCAGCCGCGCATGCTCGGCATCAGTGGGCAGCCGGTATCCAATGATGGCCGCAGCCTGGAGCCGATGCAGAATCACGGCCTCAAGGCCATGTCCATCGGTTTTCTGATCGAGGAGGATACCCCCATGATCTGGCGCGGTCCCATGGTCACACAGGCCCTGGAGCAGCTGCTGAATGACACCAACTGGGGCGAGCTGGATTACCTGGTGGTGGATCTGCCGCCCGGTACCGGTGACATCCAGCTCACCCTGTCGCAGAAAATTCCGGTATCCGGGGCCATCATTGTCACCACACCTCAGGACATTGCCCTGCTGGATGCCCGCAAGGGCCTGAAAATGTTCGAGAAGGTCGAAGTGCCGATTCTCGGGGTGGTGGAAAACATGAGCATGCACGTGTGCAGCCATTGCCAGCATGTCGAGTACATCTTCGGCGAAGGTGGTGGCCGGAGCATGGCCGAGCAGTACCATGTCAACTACCTTGGGGGACTGCCGCTGGACCGCGCCATCCGTGAACAGGTCGACAGCGGCAATCCGACCGTGGTGGCGGACCCGGATGGCCGGGTGGCGGGACTGTATCATGATATTGCCCGCCGGGCTGCTGCACAGCTGGCGTTGCAGGGCAAGGACTATAGCGCCCGTTTTCCGAGCATAAAAATTCAGAGCGTGTAAATCGCCGTCTGCCTGTTCTACAATACCGTGCATGCCACAGGCCGGATCATATGCCGGCCTGCTTTTTTTTCGGGTTTCATCCGGTTTTATCGGGCTTGTTGGGTAGGGCGTTGAAATGAAAACTGCCGTGGTCAGACTGGTTTTGCTGCTGTGTCTGGTGTTGCCCGCCGTGGTGTCGGGGGCGGAGCGCCCGCGGGTGGGGCTGGTGCTGGGCGGCGGCGGAGCTGCCGGTGTGGCCCATGTCGGGGTGCTGAAGGTGCTGGAGCAGAACAATATCCCGGTTGACGTGATTGCCGGTACCAGTATGGGCGCGGTGGTGGGCAGCCTTTATGCGTCGGGCCTCAGCGCGGATGAACTGGAAAAGGTGGTCTACCAGCTTGACTGGATCAATCTGTTCCGGGATCGCCAGTCGCGCTCCGAGATGCCGTTTCACCAGAAGCAGGAAAACTCGGGGTTTTTCCAGAAGTTTGAACTGGGCATCGGGCCGGAGGGTCTGCGCCTGCCGGGCGGACTGGTGGCGGGGCAGAAGCTCATGTTCGAGCTGCGTCGCCTGCTGGCACCCGTGGGGCATATCAATGATTTTGACCGCCTGCCGATTCCGTTCCGGGCGGTGGCCACCGACATTGAAACGGGAGAGCAGGTGGTGCTGGATCGTGGCAACCTGCCGCAGGCGGTGCGTGCCAGCATGGCCATCCCCGGGGTGTTTTCCCCGGTCAGAATCAACAACCGCCTGCTGGTGGATGGCTTCGTGTCCAACAATGTGCCGGTTAATGTGGCCCGTGCGATGGGAGCCGACATCCTGATTGTGGTGAACATACCGACCTTTCTGGAAAAACAGTCACAGTTGCACTCCGCACTTGATATCAGCTACCAGGCCATGCAGCTGATGATGCTCAAGACCAGCCAGCCCCAGATCGACAGCATGCGCCCGCAGGACATCCTGATCGAGCCGGCGGTGAAGACTATCGGCAATCTGGATTTCAACAAGGTACGGGACACCATTCCGCTGGGGGAGCAGGCTGCACGTGTGCAGCTGGGATCGCTGCGGCAGCTGGTGCGTCAGGATGCGAGGGGGAAAACAGCGGCCAGGGGCAGCAGCTACAGTCAGGCACAGGGCAAGCGCATCCTGTCCGGGGTGCGGATCAGCCGGGTGGATATCCGCAATGATTCCGGGCTGGATGACTGGATTCTGCGTGACAGGCTGGGTATCCGGGTGGGGGAACTGCTGGACCCTGAACAGCTGCAGCGCGGGCTCGACCGCATTTACGGGCTGGGCTATTTCGAGCTGGTGGATCACCATATCGACAAGGAGCCGGGGGGCTATGTGCTGGTGATCAATGCTGTGAAAAGTTCGACCAGTAAACAGGGTTTGCGTTTTGGCTGGTCGCTGACGGATGACCTGCAGGGGGATGCAGCTTATCAGCTCGGGGTGCGCTATGTCCGCAAGGGCATCAACGGACGCGGAGGGGAATGGAGTGTCGGAGCCATTCTGGGGGATACCCAGCGGCTGGAGTCGGCGCTGTACCAGCCCATTCCGGAGTGGAATGCCTTTATTGATCCGAAAATCTGGCACGAGCGCCGGGACTATTATGCCTATGTCGGTTCCAGCCGGCTGGCAGAAGTGCGTGGGCGCGAAACCGGTGGTGAAGTTGATATCGGACGTCAGTTCGGTACGGATAGCGAGGCCCGGATCGGGCTGTTCCTGCGTCACATGGACCCGTCCCTGAAGACCGGTGCTGATCTGGAGGAGCTGGGCAACATGGTGTCTGCCGGGGCACACCTGAGTTACCGCATTGATACGACGGATGATGACCTGTTTCCGGGGCAGGGCCGACGTCTGGGGTTTACGTTTACTCAGGGGCTGGAAAGCCTGGGGTCGGATGAAAATTTCCAGCGTCTGGCTGTTGACGGCACTTTTGCCTGGTTACAGGGAAAAAACCGGGTCTGGCTGCGCACCGAGCTTGGTACCACGTTTGATGACAGCCCGGCTTTTTTCAACAAGCCCAGCCTGGGTGGTATCGGACGCCTGTCCGGCATTCCGGAGGATCAGCTGCGCGGCAACCACAAGCTGCTGCTGTCCGGGGCCTATCTTTACAACCTGATGCCCCTGTCGGAGCTGGGGCAGCTGTTTGCCGGCATGACGCTGGAGGCCGGTAATGTCTGGGATGAAGCCAGCGCCATCCGTCCGGGGAATACCCTGTTGTCCGGCAGCCTGTTTCTGGGGGCGGAAACGCCGCTGGGGCCGGCATTCGTCGGGGTGGGCAAGACCGAGGGCTATGATGTCCGGCCGTTCCTGTTTCTGGGGCGGAGTTTTTGATGGCGATCCGGTGCAGGATTCCTTTATGATGAGCGTTTTGACTTAAACAGGATTTATTATGCCAATAAGAATGTTCCTGTATCTGCTGGTGGCCATGCTGCTGCAGGCGTGTACTGCCGGCCTGCCCGGTGTGATGGAGACTCCCAGGGTTTCAGTGCAGGATGTCGCATTGCAGCAGGTTTCCCTCGCCGGCAGCAGTGCCGTGGTGATGCTCAATGTGACCAACCCCAACCCTTTTCCCCTGCCCCTGCGCGGCATCGACTATTCCCTGCGTCTCAACGGGCGTGCAGTCGCCGGTGGACAGCAGCTGCAGCAGCGCAATATCAATGCCGGCGAGACCGTGCCGCTGGCGATTCCGGTGCAGCTGCAGTTGCGTGAGGTGCTGGGGCTGCTGCCGCAGGTATTGCAGAACGGTCAGGTCCAGTATGAACTCAGTGGCGGGGTCAGCCTGCCTTTTATCCGGGTTCCGTTTGCGCGCCAGGGCAGTGCCGGGGTGCAGCGATGAGCATCAAGTCCGATTTATGGATCCGGCGCATGGCCGGGCAGGAAGGCATGATTGATCCGTTTGAGCCGGGGCAGGTCCGTGAGCTGGACGGGCGACGCATCATTTCCTATGGAACTTCCAGTTACGGCTACGATGTGCGTTGTGCCAGTGAATTCAAGATTTTCACCAATATCAATTCTGCCATTGTCGACCCCAAGCATTTTGATGAAAACAGCTTTGTGGATTTTGAAGGTGATGTCTGCATTATTCCGCCCAATTCGTTTGCACTGGCGCGTACAGTGGAATATTTCCGCATTCCACGTTCGGTACTGACGGTCTGTCTGGGCAAGTCGACCTATGCCCGCTGCGGCATCATTGTGAATGTGACCCCGCTGGAGCCGGAGTGGGAAGGGCATGTGACGCTGGAGTTTTCCAATACCACCCCGCTCCCGGCCAGAATCTATGCCAATGAGGGGGTGGCACAGATGCTGTTTTTCGAGTCTGATGAGGTCTGTGATGTTTCCTACCGGGATCGGGGCGGGAAATATCAGGGGCAGCGGGGAGTCACCCTGCCCAAAACCTGAAGCCTGTCCTGGCGCACCCTCAAGGAGAAAGTGACGCCTGCTAACAGGGGGGGAAGCAGGCGCAGGCTGTTATTGTGCCCAGCATCCGTTGCTTTTGCTTATTTATTCTTCCTGATTAAATTGTAACCGTATTTTGGCTGTTATTCAAAAAAATTTTGGATCGGGGCATTAAAAAATGTAACGCAGAAAAGCTTTTCTTCATCAGGTGGCAAGCTTGAGGGTGCGAAAATTTATCCAGCTGGCGAATATCCTTACAGTACCAAGGAACTGGCACCCGGAGCCTGCCATTATTCACTTTTTGCCCGCTGGTTTGCAGCGGAACGCTGACCGGCAGGGGCAGGATCGTCTGCCTGCGGGCGCTGCTGTTTTTACCGGAAAAATCAGTGCAGATGGCGGTTTCTGCAAGGGGGCTGATCCCGTCCGGGCACAACGATTTACAAGCGTTATAACCAATAAAAAGGGCCGTGTGATGTTGATAATCAGGGCAGTTATGCTGCTGGTTTTATGGCTATGTGCCATGGTGGTGCATGCAGGTACGATCGCCAGCGATGCCAGTCTGTCCATGGAGCTGGTGACGGTTGCCACCGGTACGCCGGTCTGGGATGCCGATGACGGACCCGGCAATGATTCCAGCGCCACCAATGCCGTACTGCGGACCCAGGATGTGATCAGCTACGAGGTCCAGTTCAGCACCTTTGGTGAACTGCAGGGCACCCTGTTGACCCTGGTGCTGCCGAAGGAGATGGAGCTGGAGGATATTCCCCCCTTCTGCAAGCTGCCGGCTTCTACCATCAGCAATGATGCCACGACAGGCCGGCAGACCCTGCTCTGTCATATTGCCGGCAATAATCCGGCTTCGGACCCGGACAGCAGCATCAAGCCGGCATCCGTGCTGTCACTGCCGCTGGCAGTTCGGGCCCTGAGTCGTGACCGGCTGGGCAATCCGGTGCCCAATGGCACGGTGCCGACCGCGCCCACGGCAACCCTCAGCGGTACCAATGCCGGTACCAGCCAGGCTTTCAATCTGACCTCCACCAGTGACAGTTTCAGTATTTCAGCCCGTCCGCGTTTTGACCTGACCAAGCGCAACCTGTTTGGCCCCTGGTTGCGGGGTCTGGTGCTGGATGAAACCGGCAAGGAAGGCATTGCCTACCAGTTTCCCTTTCTGGTGAAAATTGATCAGGGCGGAAAAGGAACCGAAATGCTGGCGGCTCCGGTGAATATCACGGACAATTTCTATCACAAGCTTGAGGATGGCTCGATCACAAGCTTTCCCTACCGCCTGCTGAGCTGGAGCAGTGCCTACAGCCCCGGCTGTTACCCCAATTACACCACCGGCAAGCTGAATCACAGCTACGCACCCCGTGGAAGCTATTATTCGAGCAATCCCGACCAGTCAGTGACCGAGTCCGGTACCTTCAACTGCTCACAGGCCAGCCCCGGCGACCCGATTACCATTACCGTCACCGGTGCTGATACCTCCGGTAACCACTGGCCGACTGAAAGCGGGGGCGGGCGCAGCATTCCTGCCGATGAGCGCTATGTCATTTCAGGAATTGTCAACCTGTGGGTACCCATCGACTATCTGGAAGCCAATGGGGGGGTGATCAGTGTTTTCAACCGTTACAGCGAGCTGACGGCTGCAGGTGTCAGCGGCCTGCTCAATGATGAATCCGATACAGTCAACAACGATTCCAGTACCTTCAGCATCATTTCCACCCGTGGCAGTTTCAACAGCTATTACGCCCGCGATTATGCTGCGGGGCGTGGCACCCGGCTGGAGCCGATGACCAGCCTGAATGCCGGTAATGGTTATGTCATGCCGGATCAGGTGTTCGGCAAGCGGATTTACGGTATCAACAACGGAGCCCTGCCCTGGTATGGCAGCATGACCGATGGCGGTTCCGGCACCTATACCGGCCAGGGGTTCATGCTGTGTGAGAAAATTGATAACCGGACTTATGTGCTTGAGCCGCTGGCGAGTAACACCACCATTGCCCACAGTAAATACCAAGGCAGTGCGCCGGTGAATTATGTGGTTGAGTACGGGACCGGGGGCAGTATTCTGCAGGGTGGAACCTATTACTACGATTCCGACGGCGATGGGGACCCGCTGACCAACGGGCAGACCGGTTTTACCGGCATGCGTGCCACCAACTGTGCGGATGCGGACTCACCTGGCGGCTGGCATGCCAATATCCAGAATGTGCCCGGCGGCCCGGCAGCCGTTACCAAAGTACGGGCCCGGGCCCTGGAGCCGGTACCGCCCAATGCCACGCTGGATGTGGGTCTTAATCTCAGGGCGCTGGGGTCTGACCCCCTCAGTGGGGAAAAAATACTGAACGGCACCTTGCTGCCCAACTTCATGAGCATCACCGGCTACAACAATGCCGGCAGCTGGAGCAATGGTGACTATAATCCCATTAACCACAGCGGCTCTCTGGCCTATGGCGACCGTCTGACCCTGACCCGGGGCATTGTCCGGGTTGACAAGATCACCGACCCGGATGACAGCCGCAACAATGTGCTGGCAGGCCAGACCATCGCTTTCAGGCTGATTCCCAGTTTCAGCGCCACCATCAAACCTGCGCCAACGCTGGGCTATGATGTCACCGTGACCGATACCCTGCCGCCGGAACTGGCTTATGTGAGCAGTTCTGCCAGCCGGGTGCCGGACAGTGTCACCGTGAATCCGGATGGCAGTACCCGTATTGTCTGGGTATTCAGCAACGTGCTGATGGACAGCACCATGCCGGTGATCACCTTTTCCACCCGGGCACGTTTCGACCTGCCCAATGGCACACCGGCCACCAATACGGCAGTGATTGAATCCCCGGCAGATGCCTCGCGCCTGGGAGACCGTACCGATACCCGCTCGATCACGGTCGGCAACTCGGGGGCTTTCAGCATCAACAAGGAAGCAGTTGAACCCCTGGTGGAAATCGGTACGGATATTGTCTACCGGCTGCAGTTTGCCAATATCGGTTCCAATGATGTGGGGAGCGGCGATTACATTGACCTGTTGCCTTTTATCGGCGACAGCACCGTGAACATCAATGATGACCCCACGGTGGTGGATATTGTCGGCAGTACGGCTGACCGTGACCCGCCGACCCAGTTCACCCCCAACAGCAATAACAAGGCGGTTGATCTGGTCAGCGTCACGCCTTCGCCAGCGGGTGAAACCTTCCGGTATACCAGCCAGGTACCTGAGCAGATTTTTCTTGATCCGTCACACAGCAGCAACCTCAGCGGCGGCTCAACCCGCTGGTGTGACCAGTCGGCGTTCGGTACGGCAGGTTGTCCGGCCAGCATGGCTGCAGTGACGGCCATCCGCATTTTTTCACCGGCGTTCCCGAAAAACACCCCGAGCCGTGAAGTGACCGTGACCCTGAGTCATAACGGTCATCCTGCCGAAGTCCAGTCCAACTCTTTTGGCGGACGTGTCAACGGCATGATCGGCATGCTCTATACGGACAGCAACCTGACCATGGAAACCCCGCAACTGGGTGTTGCCAAGCAGGTCACGGTAACAGGCGGTCCGTTACCGGCTCCCTATACCCTGACTTATGCCATCCACCTGCAGAACCTGAGTCCGTTTTCCACCCTGAGTGACCTGACCGCCACGGAGGACCTGGCCGCCGTGTTCGGACAGATGGGGACCGACTGGCAGTTTGTCAGCCTGAGCAAGCTCAGTGGCCCGGCCACGCTGGATGTGAACAGTGGATTCAACGGCAATGGCAGCGGTGGTGACACCGGGTTGCTGTCCGGCGGCTCCAGCCTGGGCGCCGGTGAGCTGGCACAGTTGCAGCTGATCATCAGCATGCAGGGTGCCCCTGGTGTCTACAA
This sequence comes from Thiothrix sp., assembly GCA_020442915.1. Lineage (GTDB taxonomy): Bacteria > Pseudomonadota > Gammaproteobacteria > Thiotrichales > Thiotrichaceae > Thiolinea. The sequence goes on from JAGRJD010000079.1 coordinate 13,318, forward strand.
TAATCAGATCAGTGCCGAGGGCAGGGATACATTGGGACTGGTCCACAGTGATCTCTCCAATCAGGGGGCTGAGGAGGCCATTGACAGCGACCGTGACGGCAATGCCAATGAAATGGATACCGGTGGCGGAGCGGGTGCCGACAGCAATGAAAATACCCCGACCACGGCAACCCTGTATGGCTCTGATTTCGGTGATGCCCCGGCAAGCTACCGGACCCTGCTGGCTGATGACGGCCCACGCCATGGTCTGACAGCCGATATGAGCGTCTATCTGGGCACAACACCCCCGGATTATGATCCGGACGGCAGCCCGGCGGATACCGCCAGGCTGGACAAGCAGGAGGATGCCGGCCTGCCGCTTCCGCGTCTGTCCAGTCTTGATGACAGTTACAGCCTGCCGGTGAGCTGTGCCGGTACCGGGGTGGTGGCCGGCTGGATCGACCTGAACCGCAATGGCCTGTTTGAAGACACCGAGCGCAATGCCAATCATCCCCAGACCTGTACCAGCGGCAGTGTCACCCTGAACTGGAGTGGCATCACACCGGTTCCAGGTTCAAGCTACCTGCGCTTGCGCATGGCGTCCCTTGAAACCGACGTTGAGCTGCCGACCGGAGCTGCAGCGGATGGTGAAGTCGAGGATCACGAGCTTGTGATTCAGCCCGGTGCCAATGTCAGCGGGCGCGTTTTCGCCGATCGCAATGTCAATGCGTCCGATGAGGGTGAGCCGGGGATTCCGGGGGTGACCCTGGTGCTGCATGACCCGGCCGGTAATACCTGCCGCAGCACCCGCACGGATGCAGACGGTCACTACCGGTTCGGCAATGTCGATGCCGGTACGTATACCGTGATCGAGGCAGCCGGTGAAAACGTGCCGGCACCAGCGACCTGCCCACCTGCACCACGGGATCCTGCCGACTGGCTTTCCAGTACAAACAACAGCCGGACCCTGACGGTCACGGATGCCGATGTCAGCGGCATTGATTTCGGCGATGTCGAACAGCCGGCTTTTGAACTTGACAACCAGCGCACCGTATTGCCCGGCAATGCGGTTACCCATCCGCATGTTTTTCGTGCCACCAGCACCGGCAGTGTCACCTTCAATGCTTACACAGCCGGCATGAGCCCTGCCGGCGCTGACTGGGGGGTGCTGCTGTTTCGGGACATCAACTGCGATGCGCAGCTGGATGCAGCGGATACGGCACTGGCCGGTGCACTACCGCTCGATGCCGGTGATACGGTCTGCCTGCTGGTCAAGGTACTTGCACCCGGCAGTGTGAGTACGGGGGCCAGCCTGACACTGGAGGTCGATGCCGACTTCAGCTATGGCAGCGGTACCGGCGGACTGGCCAATACCGTCATCACCCATACCGACCTGACAACCGTCCAGGCCGGCAGTCCGGTGGAGCCACCGGAACCGGCGGGCGGTGCGGGCCGGCTGTCGCTGGTCAAGGAAGTCGAGAATCTGGACCGCCCCGACCGGGATGGTGCGCTGGCCGAACCCGGACAACGGCTGCGCTATACCATCCGCTACCACAATACCGGCAACGGGCGGGTGAATGAACTGGTGGTGCATGACAGCATTCCGGCTTTCACCACCCTCAGCGGTACACCACAGTGCGGCCCTACACCACCGGGACTGAGCTGTGTGCCGCCACTGCTGGCTGGCCCCGGTGAGGCACTGGACTGGCGTTTCAGCGGGCCGCTGGAACCGGGTGCCAGTGGCGCGGTGTTCTATGATGTCAGGGTGGACTGAACCTGCCGGAGGGATGCTCCGTCATCCCTCCCTTTTCCTCCCGGTACCGGCTGGATGAAATAGCTGTTCCGTACCTTTCGGCCCTGAACGGAAGCCTGCTTTCGTGATTTCTCCGGATGCCATGTTACCCCGTCATCTTACCCTGTTCTAACCGTCAGATACCCCGGATTACCTCTGAACCTTCCCCGGCAGCTGTTACGATCGGTATGAAACCCAGGGCTTGCAACAATGCACGCATGCAATACCGGGCAGCAGCCATGCTGCCAGCTCTCTTGTCCACCTGAAAATCAGGCATAACATCTCAGCCTCATGAGCATGAGCCAGTCATGAACAGACAGCGCAATCAGCCGTTCATTCGGCAATCGGTTTTCTCCCGTTTCTTTCTCTGGGGGGCGGGCGGATTGATGGTCCTGATACTGCTGCTCTTGCACGAACCTGCCCATGCCGCACAGGTCAACCTGCTGAACACGGTCAGTGTCACTGCCACCGGTGCCGGGCCGACCGGTACACCGTCTGTCAGCAGTTTCAATATCCCGGCAGGCAAAAACCGGATGCTGTTTATCTTCGCCGCCTTTGAACGCGATCATTGTGATCAGCCCGGTGATGTCTGTGGCCCAAGCAACAGTACCGGCGCTGGCCTCGGTGACAACTATGCAGGTCCCATCGCAACCGGCGGCAATCACATCACCGCCCGGGTGACCGGCAGCGGCGGAACCATTAACAAAATACCCGTTGGTGATCTGCCCTTGGGGAACCTGTACGCTCCGATTGGTGGCGCTAACGTCTATAGCCTGGAAAGCTACCCCATTGTCCTGAATGAAACCGAGATCAATACCCTGTTGGGCGGTGCTGCCTCCGGTGCGGTTTCCATTGCCCTGCCGGACGTGCTGGCACCGAAAAACATGGGGGATGATGCGCTGCTGATGGCGTTTGTTTTCAGTAACACCGAACAGGCTGTCACGGGTATCGTGCGCTCTGCCATCCCGTACAGTATCGTGGCAGGAGCCGGCATGGCGGGCAACTACACCCTGATGGCCCCTTCCTTCGACGCCGGGCAGGCACCCAATGATGCCAATGATGGCTTGCTGGTCATCGGCCTGTCTTCTCTGGGGTTGCCAGACAGTAATGGCGGTTTTCAGACCATGAGCGGTTACACTACCTTGCTTTCAGCAGTCACCAATAATGCAGGGGGGCGCTACGACAATGAAGAGCCGACCTGGCAGACGACCGAGCCGGATGGCTTCAGTGCTTCCGCACAGTTTCGCAATGGCATTGTCAGTAATTTCAGTATCACCTCCGCTGGCGCCTCCGCGCTCCATGTACTGGCCGGTATCGCTCCCACCTTCACCATCTCCTCTGACAATGCAGACACTGCCGACGCGCCGGCCAGCTACGGCTCGCCCACCCACACCATCAGCGGTATCCGTCTGGGGACGGGTGTGGACGCTGATGCCGGGGTTCTGAGCAGCAGTGATGCCCTGGGTGATGACACCAGCAGCACCGATGACGAAGATGGCGTGACCCTGCTGCCCTCCATGACCATCGGACAGGCCTATTCCGTTCCGGTCAGCATCCAGTCGGCTGCCGGCTACCTGAATGTGTGGCTTGACTGGAACCGGAATGGTAACTTTCTGGATGCCGGTGAGCAGGTGGTGACGGAGCAGCCGGTCAGCACCGGCACCATCAGCCTGAGCCTTGCCGTACCGGTTACGGCTGCTGCCGGTACCGTCATGGCCCGGTTCCGGGTCTGCAGCAGTACCGGGGAATGCCAGACTCCGGTCAGTGTGGCCGGCAGTGGTGAGGTGGAGGATTACGCCGTGGTGGTGGCTGCAACAACGACCACCACCACAGCCAGCGCATTACCGGTCAGCCCGCCGGCTGCCTGTACCACCACTTCGGCCTACCTGCTGGATTCCTTCCATTATGCCACGGCCAGTGGCGGTGGGGCCGGCGGGACACCTGTGCTTAACTATACGGTGCCGGAGGGACCCAATTCGGTGTTGATGGCCTGGCTGTTTGTTGAGCGTGACCACAGCCCGCTGGTTTCCGGGCGTGGTGATAACTTCGCCAGTCAGATGCCGGTGACGACCAATTTTGCCGATGCACCAAGCCTGTATTTCGGTGGCGCCAAAATGAACATGTTCAGCTACAATGCCCTGACGAAAGACCAGAATACCTCGGGTGCAACCACCGCCGAACTGTCACGTGAACTGTATATTTACCTGCTGGGGTCGACCCAGATTCCAGCCGGTACCAACAGCTTCAGTTTCGGGACCGGCTACAACCCGCCACTCAGCGCAGGGGACGAGGCCGCGCTGGTCGTCACCACCCTGGGCAATGTCTATAACCTCGAAAGCATGGGCGGTGGATCGGATACTAGCGCCCCTTTTTCGATCACTTACACCGGGTCGATGGCGGCGGCAGGCACACAGCCGCTGGGCACCGGCGAGACCGACAACCTGCTGCTTCAGCTGGGGCAGTCACAGGATGCCAAAGGAGTGACCACGACCAGTGGCTGGACCCGGGCGCTGGAACTGGCCATTGAAAACCTTAACGGCGGCTATGCCACCGATCCCGATCGCACTAATGGTCTGTTTTCGGAAAATGACGGCATATCAGTGGCGATACAGCTTCTGGGCGGGGCAAGCGGCAGCCAGTCCGGAACGGTCAGTTCGTCCTCGACCAATATTGCCTCACTCGCTTCCAAAATGCACCGTATTGTGGCCCTGGGTTGTGATTATGGTGACGCCCCGGCCAGCTATGGTGCTCCGGCGCAGGCACAGGGTACCACCATCCGTCTGGGCAGCATTTATGGTGATGCCGAAGCAGCAGCCCAGCCGGATGCCAATGCCACTGGTGATGATAACGACGGGATTGATGATGATGACGGCATTGCCAGCTTCCCGACCCTGAGGACCGGGGATGGCAGTTATGTGATTCCGGCTGCCAGCATTACGGTTAAAGCGGCTTCGGCAGTGCTGCATGCCTGGGTTGACTTCAACGGTGATGGTCTGTTTCAGGCCAGTGAATACGCCGCCAGTACCGTAACCAGTGATGCTGTTGATGCCGACCTGAGCTGGAACGGGATGGATGTCACTGCCGGCACGCAGACTTTTGCGCGCTTCCGCCTGACCGCCGGTACCCTGACCGATAATCCGGGCACCCTTACGGTGGACGAGCGCGCCACTGAAATTTCCATGGCCCGCGGGGAAGTCGAGGATTACGCACTGGCTGTGGCAGCGGCCTTTCCGGCCCTCTACCCTGCGGATGCAGCCATGGAAGTCTGCCCCATTGATTCGAGTACGACCTTTTCCGCCGTGGAGCAGGCAGGATGGACCCACAGCAATCTGTCCGCCCCCCTTGACCCGGATATACCGGGGCCGGAGCTGAGTGCGGCCCAGCCGCTGCGTCCGGGGCCGGGTATCGTCTATCATATCAATGCCACCAGCGCCTGGGTGCAGCAGGCGGGTGAGTCCGGCCTGAACGCGGCCTATCTGGCCGGGGACTACGTGGAGTACGAGTTCACCACCAATGCCCTGATCGCCGGCAACCGTTTCCTGAGCAAGCTGCGTTACGGCATCGCGCCCACAACCACGCGGGCGCCCTACCGCCTCTCGGCGCTGATCTCGAAAGACCCGGACTTCCTGAGTGCCAAGCTGATTGTTGACCGTCATGAGGTGACGGCACCTGCTGCCTATACCCAGACCCGGGTGCTGTCGATCAATCCGGTCTACCTGGAGCCATCAACCACCTATTACCTGCGCATCGTGTTCCACGATGTCACTTCCTCCACCGGTGAGGCGCTGTGGGATGATTTTCGCTTCGGCTTTACCGACTGCGTGGACTATTCCGATACACCGGCCAGCTTCGGGGATGCCTGGCATAAAATCGGGCGGGGAAGCCGCCTGTTTCTGGGCGGTACAAACGATGCCGAAGGTGGAAGTATCGCCAGTACGGATGCCGGTCGGGATGGTACCGAGGATGATGGTGTCCCTGTTTTTCCGCCGCTGAGTGCAGGCATGACCCGCTATCCACTGGATGTGACCGTCACCAATAGCACCGGGTCAGGTGCCCTACTGCATGGCTGGATCGACATGGATGGCAATGGCACGTTCGGGGCTGACGAATATGCCAGCGTTGCCGTTCCTGACGGGGTCAGTGGGGGGCCGGTGACGCTGTTCTGGCCGCGCCTGTCGTCGAGTCTGGTCACCGGGAATACTTTTGCCCGCCTGCGCCTGACGACGGATGCCCTCGGCAGCGGCGGTAGCGCCGGCACTGCATCCAATGGCGAGGTTGAGGATTACCTGCTGACCATCAGCAGCAGCTTCACGGTCAGTGGCCGTGTATTCAGGGATGCCAATGTCAATATGAGCCCTGATGCCGGTGAGGCAGGGCTCAGCCGCCTGCCCATGGTGTTGTACGATACCGTCAATGGTACCTGTACCAGCACCTATACCGATGCCGGGGGTGAGTACCGGTTCACCGGCGTACTGTCCGGCAACTATCAGGTTTATGAAGCTTCCGGGGCAGTGGTACCGGCTCCGGAAAATTGCGGCCCCGGCTTTGCAAAGGATCCGTCTGGCTATCTGTCCACGACAGCCAGTGTTTCCGGTGCCTTTGATGTCAGCGGTGCTGATGTTGCCGGCATGGATTTCGGTGACATCACCCGTCCGGGGTTTGAGCTGGACAACAGCCAGACCGTATTGCCGAATACCCTTGTGGTCAGCCCGCATGGCTTTGCCACACCGGCTGATGGCAGGGTTTCGTTTACCATTGTGGCTGGAACCGGTACACCTGCGACACTGGATTGGGCCGCGCAGCTGTTGTTGGACAACAATTGTGACGGGCAGCTGGATGGCGGTGATACGGTGGTTGACAGCCCCGTTGACATCCTTGCCGGTACCCGGATCTGCCTGCTCAGCAAAGTGCTGGCCCCGGCCAATGCTTCCAGCGGGGCACAATATGTGCTGACGCTGCAGAGCCGGTTCAGTTATGGTGACGGTACGACAGCCCTGTTGGATGACCTGCAGCAGCACACGGATGTCATCCGCATCATGGCAGGCTCCGAACCCGTGCCGCCGGGTACTGCTCCCGGAGCCGGTGTGCTGAACCTGAACAAGTCAGTCTGGAATGTCACCCGCAATATCACGGGCGATGTGGCCTTGCCGGGTGAAATCCTGCGTTACACCATCCGCTATGAGAATGTGGGGAGCGGTAATGTGGACGAGCTGACCATCCATGACAGCGTGCCGGCATTCACACAGCTGGTACCCGGCAGCCTCAGCTGCAGCGATCATCCCCCCGAGCTGCCGCTGTGTGCCGGCAGTGGTGGACTGGATGGCAGTCTGGAGTGGGTCTGGAGTGCAGGTGACAAACTGCGGCCCGGCTCAGGGGGCTCGGTATCTTTCGAGGTGAAGGTGAAATAGGGCCGGTGAGCAGCTATTCCCGGTGAGCCTTCGCGAAACCATGTAATCGACAGGCCGTTTTGTTCCAGGCAAACACAACCCTCAAGCGAAGTTGCCTGCTTTCTCCCTGCCGTATTTAATCCTTCAATACCCCTCAAATCGTCCATCACCTGATAGGGTTTTACCCGGAAGCAGGCCCGGCAGGTGACATTGACAAATCTGTCCGCCAGATGGTGGCTGCGTACAAAGCTTCCCAGGAGTCAATCAGGCTAATGGCAAAGCGTGAGCGGATGAGCTCCCAAAATTATTTCCGGGTTCGGAATGCGTTGCAGGTTTCCTGAAAGTAGCGGCAACAGGCTTCCTGCACCTGGCCAATCAAAAAGGTCAGCATCATCAGGGTGGCAAACACGCTCGACAGGCGCTTCTGGCCGTGACCGTAGTTGTGTTCCAGGTTATAGCCCTGATTTTTCAAGGTATTGAAGGTTTCGTTTTCGGTGGTGCTGCCATCACTCTGACCTGCCAGCACCGTTTTCAACATCAGTGTTGCCCCGTGGCTTGCTGGTGATGATGAAGCTGAAGCGGTTTGCTTGTAAGAGCCTGTTTACGATCTTCTGA
>JAGRJD010000012.1 GCA_020442915.1 Thiothrix sp.
TGACACAGAATTCTGAACACCACCTTGGGCCATGTCTGATTCCGTATCTGTAGCGGGATGGATGTGAACACCAAACCGCCTGCTCCCGCTCACTGAAGCGGCGGCACAGCTCCAGTACCGTCATACGGTCTGGAAAAGCCGTGCCATCAGCACCAAAGCGGGCTTTCCAGCCTTGCTCCAGCAGTGCCTGCAACGGCTCGGCCAGTGGCCGGTAATGCGGGTAGGCGCTGAAAAAGTCCGCCAGCTGATCCGGAAACAGCGGGTGCCCGGCCTGTTCATTCAGGGCCTGCTCCAGAACCTGCAGGGCCTGTACATCCGATGCCGCTCCATCCGGCAACCGGCGCAGGGCACGCAGGGCGCGGGTATAAGGGCCGGGGGTACGCCCCAGAAAGCCCAGCCGCCCATTGGCCCACAGCCACAGCAGCAGGCAACCCGCCAGACCCCAGAGCGGCCATAGCTGGTGCGACAGGCTCAGCGGGCGGGGTGTCTGCGGTAATACCGGCGGACGCAGGCTGTCCGGTGTGACGGTGCCGGGGGGCAGCATGGGGGAATAACCGATCTCGGGGCCGGGCAGGCTGATGTACCGGCCACTGCGCAGCAGCAGGGTGGTGGCTGGCAGCCTGAGCCGCTGAGGCTGATCCACCTGCCGGAACAGCTGCCAGCGGCGGGTGACTTCATACCGTTCATCACTGTAGCCGGCAGCGGGTGATGGCTGGTCGGGAAGGCGCCGGAGGCTGAATGCCGTCAGGTCCAGCCAGTCATTGAGACGTCCGGGCGGGGGCAGGGTGTTGGCGTTGAGGTATTGTCCTTGGGGCAGACGCAATATCAGGGTCTGCTCCAGTGTATCTCCCAGCATGAAGCCGAACCGGCGTGGATGCGGGTTACGGTCGTCCAGCAGTACCGGAACGGCATCGACACCGTTCCCGGTCGCAACGGGCGGGGTGGATACCGGAGAGGGGTCAACTGGCGGCGGGTAGGTATCACCCGGCAGGGGGGCCGGTGTATTTTCCGGTCCGGTCTCACTGTAGGCCGGGAGGGACAGGGGGCCAAGCAGTACCCCGCTCACACACAGCAGCAGGCGTATCCGCCGGATCATCACTCTCCCTCCCAGAAATAGTCCGTCAGGCGGTCCGGCTCAAACCGGGTATCGACTTCAAACAGGCGGAAACCGTACCGGATGAAACATTGCTGCAGTTCGGTGCGCCACTGTTGAAAACGGGCAACGATTTCGCGCCGCAGGGCCGGGCGCAGGAACAGGCTGCGTACCCGACCGCTTTCCGGGTCTTTGAAGCGCACAAAACGCCAGTCCGGCAGCTCGCGGTATTCATGCGTCGGCCACAGCAGGACCGGCACCAGCTGATGAAAGGCCAGCCGCTCAAGCAGCTGTTCCAGCAGGCTGTGCGGGAAATGGAAGTCACTGAGCAGGAAGACCAGGCTGCGCTGGGACGGCAGGTCGTCCAGGCATGGCAGCAGGCCCCGGCTGTGGCGATCCGGAGCCTGGTAGCCGGCCAGTTGCTGCCAGAGCGGGTCAAGGCCGGCAAACTGGCGCAGGGGCGGGGTATAAAGCCTGCGTGCCGGTTGTTCGGCCCCGGCAATGAAGCCGAAACGGTCCCCGTTGCGGTAGCTGGACCAGGCAATACTCCTGCACAGGGTCTGCAGCAGTGTCCTGCGCCCGAAGCTGCGCATGGAGGCACTGAGGTCAGCCAGCGCCACGACATTCAGGCTGCTGCTTTGACGCATGCGTCGTACCCGGAATTGGCCGAACGGATCCCGCAGGCTGGCATGCAGGTCAAGGTGACGCACATCCGGGTGATTGGTGAGCCAGTCATGCGAGTGAAACTCCAGCCCGGTGCCGGTACGCAGGCCCGGATGCACTCCGTTCAGGGTATCGCCACTGCGCCAGGGTACCCGGTACAGGAACTCTGCCGGTGGCTGCATCAGGGGGCTACCCGCTCAAGGATCTGCTGCACCAGCAGCGGGGCGATCTGCTCCCGGCGCTGCTCGTAGACCGGGCTGAAAAACAGCCGGTGTCCAATCGCGGGCAGAAAAACATCACGAATATCCGCCGGACTCAGGTAGTCACGCCCGTTCAGCCATGCCAGCACCCGGGCGGCCCGGATCAGCAGGCTCATGCCCCGCGGGCTGGCTCCGGACAGCAGCAGGCGCTCCGTGTCGATATTATCGAGCACCACCCCGGCGGCCACCGGATCACGCGTGGCCTGCCACAGGCGCTGGGCGTAATCCATCAGGGCCGGACTGGTATGCACATGGTGCTGAATCGCAGCGGCGACCGCATTCAGGGCCTCAAAAGGCAGCACCGGCTCGCGGATGGCGGCCACCAGGCGGTCGGTATCGTGGAAGTCCGGATCGAACATCAGGCGCTGGCGCAGTTCAGCGGTGGCCGGGATGCCCACGGCGACTTCCAGCATGAAACGGTCGCGGGCTGCTGCCGGCAGGCTATAGGTTTCGTCGCGCTCCACCCGGTTGCGGTCGGCAAAGACCTGCAGGTGCGGGAACTGCCAGTCGCGGTTGAAAGCCTGCACGTTGCGTTCAGCCATCACGCGCAGCATCAGTGAATGCACCTGGGGTCGGGCACGGTTGATTTCATTGAAGAAAAAGGTGGACAGGAGTTCACCGTGTTTCAGCAGCGGGCCGGGGTCGACCTGTGGCCTGCCGTCAGCATTGATCCAGGTGTGATAGATCAGGTCGTGCGGCATCAGGTCCACCGTGCCTTCGATGCGCTCATAAGCCCCGCCGAGGGCACGTGCCACACTGCGCAGTAACGTGGTTTTGCCCACACCGACATCACCTTCCAGCAGCACGTGGCCACGGGCAAATACCGCCACCGTGACCAGCCGGATGGCGGGCTGCATGCCGATCACCACCTGCTGCAGCTGGTGTTCAAATTCAAGCGCACGGCTGCGCCAGTGATCGGGATCGAAAGGGGCGGATTCGGACATGCAAACCATCCTGTGTGCAGCGCTTGGGTCGGGAGTATCAGTGGTGGTACCACTTCGGGATTATTGCAGGTCGGGGGGGCAGGGGCAAATGGGAGCCGCATCCGGAGAGGGGAGTACGGTTTTTCGGGGTGGCCACGTGTAGTGACCGGGCTCCCTGTGGAAACCGCTTTCCTGCGGATTCAGGCCCGGATCCCGCATCGAGGCGTGAATCGCTCCCGTGGCATAGTCCATGGCATAGCTCAGGGCACTGTCGCGGCTGATGGCATTCAGGGCCGGCAGCCCGGCGGCATTTGCCAGCCGGCAGGCGCGCAGGGTGGCACACAGGGATGCCGGCAGGGGGGAGCGGATGAACAGCCGGGCCAGCTCCAGGCCGGTGAAGCCGGCCAGGTAGTCGGTAGTGGTGGTCTCGGATACAAATCCGAAACCGGTTTCATGCGCCTGATACCGGGGCATGGGGCGGGCCGAGGCAATCAGCATCCGGCGCATGACAGCGGGATCCGGTTCCGGCTGCACGGGAAATCCGGCGGCCTCAAGGGTTTCCAGTGCCGCAATGACCTGATCGTGGTTGACGCCCAGCCGTGGCAGCATGGGGAGCGGCAGCGATGGTCTGGTGTCAAAGCCGGCAAAGCCACGATCCACCGTGAGGTGCTGGAGCAGCGGAATACCCCCCAGCCGTCCGTTGCGCCGGGTTGCCGCAATGGCGCGCAGCTGCAGCATGAAAGCGGTCAGCAGCATCAGGCAGGTGATTGCCCGTGGCACGGCAAAACTGGTCCCGAAAACGCCGGGGGCGAAGGCATCCTCGCCATAGGCGACAACGGTGACACCGGTACCCGGTGCCGAGCCGGGCGTTCCGGTTGAGGAGGCCGGATGCAGCTCCCGGCCTTCGGGGTCCGCCGTGGCACCCACCGCCAAGGTCCAGGGCAGGGCGGCCAGCGGGCTCAGGGTATCGGTACCGAACCTGCCCCAGTTGCCGGCAGCCACCAGCACCGGCATGGCTTGTGCCGCAAACCGGGTCGCTATGCCGAGGACATGGTCATCACCCATCCGGGTCTGCTGGCGCAGCTGCAGTGACAGTGCAAGGGCAACCGGGTGGGCCAGCCGGACCGGCTCAGTGAGCGGCAGGGTCCGCAGCGCCTGGGTACTGCCTTCTGCCATGGCGACATAGCCGGGGGGTTGCGTCAGTCCGGGTACCCAGCGATTGCCGTTCGGGGCCCAGGTACGGCTCAGGTGATCGGCTTCGAGCAGGGTCCGGTTGATGCACCAGGCCACCGCATAACCGGTGGGGGTGAAGGTGATGGCACGCAGGCCGGAAGGCGGGGCATCGGCCCAGGGGTGGCCGGCTTCCAGTGCGATCAGGGGCAGGCGTTTGAACCGGAAAATGGCCGGGTCCGAGTGGATGCGGGCAAGCAGCACATCCGCCGTGCTTTCAACCAGCAGCAGGGTATTCCAGCGCATGGGCTATTTCCGCAAAGGTACTCATGGTACTCATGAATCCGCCGCATCGTCTTCAGGAGCTGCCGCACCGAAAACGGCTTCAGCCCCGGGTGTGCCCGCGCTCGCCGGCTGTACCTCGTCAAACAGCCACAGAAAACCCCGCTGGACCCGTACACCCCGGTACAGGGGGGTGAGGCCGGATTCGGCAATGATCCGGGTGCTGATCTGTGATTCCTGAGCCACCGAGAGGCCTGCAGAGGCATCGACAAGACTGACCGGGGCAATGGCGCCAGATGCCTTGAGCTCCAGCCTGGAGCCTGCCGAGTCGGAGATCAGGATAGTGGCGGATTGCGCCTGCACCACTTCGGTGATCACCACCCAGTCACGCTGCCACTGCGCCTGATCCCCCAGTACGACAGCCCGCAGCAGGGCCCTGTAAAGGGCCGGCTGATCGGCAATGCGGTGGCTGGCAGCACCCTTGAGCTGCAGGACGACGGCACCATCGCGGGAAAATTCGACCAGTGCGCCGGCACTGCCCTGAGTGACGGCTTCAAACCGGGGGTTGCTGTCGCCGGCGGCCTTGAAGGTGATGGAAACCCCGCTTTTGCTGTTATAGCTGATGGTGTCGCGGGAGCTGTCGGTTACGGCATCGAACGCCATATTGAGCTGCGCCAGCGCAGTCACGGGCCTGAAGATGCCGTTTTCGATGACGCCGACACTGCCGAGCCGGATCGGGGTTCCGGGAAGCCAGGTGGGCCGGTATCTGAGGTTGTCGTAGATTTCCCGGGTATAGCGTTGATGAATGGCTGTCATGTGCCCTCCCTGTGGTGTCCTGCGATAAAGCGCTCCCTGCCTGAGCATAGCATAAAGCCGGGGGGGCCTGCTTTACGGGGACCGGCCTGCAGCATTTTGCCGCCGGTGACGGAAGCGCTATAGTAGGGTGTTTTCCGCACCATTCTGGCAGGATATACAGGACAGGAACTCCACCATGAAACAGCATTTCGCTTCGGACAATTACGCCGGCCTGTGTCCGGAAGCCCTGCATTATTTTCTGGAAGCCAATGCCAGTGGGCATGAGCCTGCCTACGGGGATGACTATTGGACCGGCGAGGTGTGCGAACGCCTGCGGGATCTGTTCCAGACCGATTGTCAGGTGTTTTTCGTATTCAACGGTACCGCCGCCAATTCACTGGCGCTGGCGTCGCTATGTCAGAGTTACCATTCGGTCATCTGCCACGAGCTGGCACATATTGAGACCGATGAGTGTGGCGGGCCGGAGTTTTTTTCCAATGGTTCCAAGCTGCTGATCGGACGGAGCCCGGATGGCAAGCTGACGCCGGATATTGTCGAGGCGCTGGTGACGCGGCGCACGGATCTGCATTATCCGAGGCCCAGGGTGGTTTCGCTCACCCAGTCCACCGAGGTGGGGACGGTGTATACGGTTGAGGAAGTGCGTGCCATTGCCGCCATTGCCAAGCGCCGTCATCTGCGTGTGCACATGGATGGAGCGCGCTTTGCCAATGCCGTGGCCGCCCTGAATGTGCATCCGTCCGAAATCACCTGGCGTGCCGGGGTGGATGTGCTGTGTTTCGGCGGTACCAAGAACGGCCTGCCGGTGGGCGAGGCGGTGGTGTTTTTTGATGAGGCCATGGCCGAGGATTTTGCCTGGCGCGTGAAGCAGGCCGGGCAACTGGCTTCCAAAATGCGCTTTATCTCAGCACCCTGGCTGGGGTTGCTGAATAATGATGTCTGGTTGAAGAATGCCCGTCATGCCAATGCCATGGCCAGCCTGCTGCATGAACGCATACGCGAATTGCCGGGAGTGCGGATCATGTTCCCACCCCAGGCCAATGCCGTATTTGCCGAGCTGCCTGCGCCGGTCATCCGGGGGCTGCACAACAAGGGCTGGAAATTTTATCAGTTCATTGGTGAAGGGGGCTGCCGCCTGATGTGTGCCTGGGATACGCAGCCGGAAACGGTGGAAGCCTTTGCCCGTGATCTGGCTGAGCTGACCGGGCCGGCATCAGTAGCGTCCGCCTGATGCCGGCCACGAAGGATCGTCACCCGGTTTCAGCGGCAGCTGCATCTGGCGGAGGAAATCTGGTCATTCCAGAGATTGCCGATGTAAGCGGTACTGCCCGGTCCGAAGGTACGGCTGTCGCCACCATAATTGATATGCTGGTAGACGGTCAGCGAGCAGGATGACGGTACCTTCACGGCAGAGACCTTGTCATTCCAGTTATCACCGACCCAGGCCATGTTGCCGCGCACGGGAAGCACGCCACCGGCGAAATTGGCATGTTCATACATCTGGCAGGCCGGGCGGGGTGGTTCCGGGCACTGGCACTGCAGGGAGGAAATCTGGTCGTTCCACAGATTGCCGACAAAACGGGTATCGGCACCGAAAACCCGTCGGTCACCCTGGTAATTGATGTGCTGATAGGCGATCAGCCGACAGCTGTTACTGAGCCGGACCGAGGATATCCTGTCATTCCAGGCCCCGCCGACATTGGCGATTTTCTGGCCTGAAGCCAGTGAGCGGACTGCGCCACCATAATTGATGTGTTCGTAAACCTGACAGGTGGCCTGGGCAGCAGTGGTGGTCAGCAGACTCAGTCCGATGACCAGTCCGGCTTTTGACATGTTCATGTTGATTCCTCGCAATGGTATGGGGAGGTGGGGGGGATACCTCACCCTGATGACTTCTCCTACCTTTTCATTATGAAATGGTTTTCCGGGCGGATGGTATCCCTTGAACAGGGGAGGCTGGCAGGCGGGCAGGGCCATGCGTATCATGGCCTTTTGCCCGGAGTTCCGCATGATCACCAATGGCAGGATCAGCTTCTGGTATGCCGACATCGGCGGCCCGCCGCCCGTGCGGCCTTCCCTGCCGGGGGATATGGAGGCCGATGTCTGCATTATCGGGGCCGGTTACACCGGACTGTGGAGTGCCTATTACCTCAAGCAGCTGCAGCCGGAGCTGCGGATTGTGGTGCTGGAGCGCGAGTTTGCCGGTTTCGGGGCTTCGGGGCGCAATGGCGGCTGGCTCAGCGGCGGGTTTGCCTGGGCCCATGAGCGCTATCTGGGCGCGGGTGGCCGGGTCGGGGTGCAGGCCATGATCCGTGCCATGGCCACCAGTGTCGATGAGGTGATCCGGGTGCTGGCGCAAGAGGGGATCGCAGCGGACCTGGTGCGCACTGATGAGTTGCAGGTGGCTACCTGTGCGGCCCAGTGGCAGCGGGTCCAGGCGGATTTCCGGGCTCGCCGGGCCTGGGGGGTGGCAGAAGATGCGTGTGAGCTGCTGGATGCCGCCCGGCTCGGGGAGCGCATTCGGGTGGCCGATGCCCGGGGAGCGCTGATGACCCGCCATGTGGCGCGGGTGCAGCCGGCCAGGCTGGTACAGGGGCTGGCACGGGTGGTAGAGGCGCGGGGTGTGCGTATTTTTGAGCAGACCACCGTCACCGGATTCCGGGCCGGGCGGGTGCAGACGCACCGGGGCCGGGTGAAGGCTGACTGCATCCTGCGGGCCACCGAAGGTTTCACTGCCGGCCTGCCCGGTTTGCAGCGCAGCTGGCTGCCGCTCAACAGTGCCCAGATCGTGACCGAACCCCTGCCGGAATCACTATGGGAGCAGATCGGCTGGCAGGGGCAGGAGCTGCTGGGGGATTGTGCTCATGCCTACTGTTATGCACAGCGTACCCGTGAGGGCCGGATTGCCATGGGCGGACGCGGTGTGCCTTACCGTTTCGGCTCCCGTACCGATGTCCGGGGCCGGACCCAGCCCGCGACCATCAGCGCATTGCTCGCCATCCTGCACCGGCATTTCCCCATGACACGGGGCCTTGCCATTGATCATGCCTGGTGCGGGGTGCTGGGGGTGCCACGTGACTGGTGCGCCAGTGTGGGACTGGACCGGAAGACCGGTATCGGCTGGGCCGGGGGGTATGTCGGTGTCGGAGTATCCACCTCGAACCTGGCCGGGCGCACGCTGGCGGAGCTGGTACTGGGACAGGATACCGAACGCACGCACCTGCCCTGGGTCAACCACCGGGTGCGGGACTGGGAGCCGGAACCGTTGCGCTGGCTGGGGGTGCATGCCATGTACCGGCTTTATCATCTGGCCGACCGGCTGGAGCGGCGTGGCGGGGGAACATCGGGGACTTCAGTGCTGGCACGGCTGGCGAACAGGTTGACGGGACGCTGAGACCCTGCAGCCGGAGCACGGCCCCGGTTGCAGGACTTGCGGGCGTTATCAGCGCTCAGTCTTCCAGCACGAAAGTGACTTTCAGCCGTACCTGATATTCGGAAATCTTGCCGTTTTCCACTTTGACATTCTGGTCCGCAACCCAGGCGCTGGTCACGTTTTTCAGGGTTTTATCGGCACGTTTGACCCCCTGCTTGATGGCGTCTTCAAAACTCTTGGGTGATGAGGCCGTAATTTCGCTGATTTTTGCGACGCTCATGGCGTTCTCCTTACGTATTACTATGATTGATGAATAAAAATAAACGCATTGCTGTTGTTATCGACACTAACCGTCAGGCCAGTGTACTGTACCCCTGCGCACTGATTGTAACAGCTTACCACTCCGTTTGCGCCGCTTTCAGGCCAGGTGTTTTGCGAAAAAATCCAGCGTACGCGTCCAGGCCAGTTCTGCTGCCGCCTCATTGTAGCGTGCAGTTGAATCATTGTGGAATCCGTGGTGCACGTCCGGATAGGTGAAGGCCTGATAATCCGCCTGACTGGCCTTCAAGGCGGCTTCATAATCCGGCCAGGTGGCATTGACCCGTTCATCCAGCGCGGCAAACTGCAGCAGCAGCGGCCCCCGGACCTGCCTGACCAGCTCACCGCTGGCAGGGGTGCCGTAAAACGGTACTGCGGCATCAACCGTATCCGCCATGACGGCAGCCAGCAGGTTGCTGATGTAGCCACCGAAACAGAAGCCTACCACCCCCAGTTTGCCACTGGAGCGCTCATGGGCTTTCAGGGTTCTGGCTGCTGCGATGAAATCCTGCTCGATTTTTGGTCTTTCCAGTGACTGTTGCAGGGCACGGCCATCATCATCATTGCCGGGATAGCCACCCAGGGTATAAAGCGCATCCGGTGCCAGGGCCAGATAGCCCTGCTTGGCCAGTCGGCGCGCCACATCCATGATATAGGGATTGAGCCCCCGGTTTTCATGCACGACCAGCACCGCCGGAAACCGGCCTTCCCCGGCTGGTTGCACCAGATAGCCACGCCCTTCGCCGTAGCCTTGCGGCGAGTCAAACGCAAGGTAGGTGGCCCGGATATCCGGATCGTTGAAGGAAACCTGCTCGGCCAGGGCGTAATCAGGCAGCAGGGCATCGGTGATCATGCCGATGGTCAGCCCTGCCACGGCAAGGCGGCCCAGACGCGCCATGAAGGTGCGCCGGTCGATACCGCCATGGGCGTATTCGTCGTACCAGTCAAAAGCCTGTTGTGGAATGTCGGGTGTCGTTGCGTGTTTCATTGCTACCTCCTGCGGGCGGACCTGAGACGGATCCGGTCGCCTGAGTATAGGGGCCCGGCCCCGGACAGCCTTATTGGACACAGCTTTTGGCAGGTCTTTTCCGCCGGTACCCCACGGGCGGTGGTTTGTGTTTCCGGATCAGGACTGGTTTTTCGTCACCCACAGGTTGATATCCATATCATAACGGGTGGGGGCAGCCGGGTAGGACATGGGGAACTCCTTGGGGGGGATGACATTGACGCATCCGACGATTGTACTGCGCGGGTCGTGCAGAGACCACTGCCACGGTCTGGTCCGCCCGGTATCAGGACAGTTTCAGCACCTGTTCCAGCCGGGCCTGCGACTGCCGGACCGCATCCAGCAGCCCCTGGGCGGCCAGCCAGTCTTCAGCATTGCAGGTCTGGCTGTAGCGTTCACCCGAGTCGCAGATCAGGCTTACCAGTGAGGCGGCCTGTCCGGCCTGCTGCAATTGCTGTGCGAGTGGAATCAGGGCGCTGAAGCTGGTCCCGGTCGAGGGGCCGACCCGACGGTTCAGCAGTTGGCCCAGCACGCGCATGGCGGCGATGCTGTCACAGTCGGGCACGGTCACCATGTCATCAATCACGCTGCGGATGAAGGAAGGTTCGACCCTGGGGCGGCCAATGCCTTCGATGCGTGAGCCGCGTTCGGATACCAGCCCGGTATCGCCGCCCAGCCAGTAGGCATGGAAGACCGAAAATTCCGGGTCAGCCACCAGCACACGGGTGGCATGACAGGCATAGCGGATGTAGCGCCCGATGGTGGCGCTGGTGCCGCCGGTACCGGCACCGACCACGATGGTATGCGGTATCGGGTGCGGTTCGCGCTGCATCTGCTGAAAAATGGATTCGGCGATATTGTTGTTGCCGCGCCAGTCGGTCGCGCGTTCGGCATAGGTGAACTGGTCCATGTAATGCCCGCCGGTATCGTGTGCCAGCTGCTGCGATGCACTGTAGATATCGGCAGCCTGTGCCACCAGATGACAGCGCCCGCCATAGCACTCAATGGCCCTGATCTTGTCCCGGCTGGTGCTTTTCGGCATCACCGCGATAAAGGGCAGGCCCAGCAGGCGTGCGAAATAGGCTTCCGAAACCGCTGTTGAACCGCTGGAGGATTCGATAATGGTACTGCCTTCCCTGATCCAGCCATTGCTGAGCCCGTACAGAAACAGTGAGCGTGCCAGCCGGTGCTTGAGGCTGCCGGTCGGATGGGTGGATTCATCCTTGAAATAGAAGTCGATGCCCGGAAAGGCTGCCAGTGGAAGATGGATCAGGTGGGTATCCGCCGAACGCTGGTAATCGGCTTCAATGGCACGGATGGCCGTGCTGACCCAGCCGGGATCGGGCAGGGGAGTGATGCGGGTGGCTGACATGGTGCCCTCAACAGTTGTCAGGGATGATGAGAGTACCTGCTCCGGGAGCGGCTGTGAAGGGGGAGGCCCTGATCCGGCCTGCTCAGAAAATTTCAGGCGTTATTCAGCATGCAGAAAACATAATGAAAAAAACCGTAAAAACGGTAGGAGGCAGTGCCATTGACACCATGGCATTGACTGCGCGTCAAGGGCTTTGAACAGGCTTGCCAGCCGGCGAAATGGCAAGGGCTCAGTGAACAAGCTGACAATAATCATTCATATAAAATCAGAAACATGATCAGTACTTCAGTGAACATTCTGCGGCATTTTTACCGGGTCCGGGCCTGCGCCGTGTTATCTATACTGCTGGTCATGCTGTTACTGTCCCAGGCGGCCCATGCGGTCATTGATGTCAATAAGAGTTTTTCACCCGCGACGGTCTATCCCAATCAGGTGTCACGCCTGACCGTTCGCCTGATCAACTCGGAAACCGTGACCGCCACCAATGTCAGTTTTACCGATACCTTTCCTGATAATGTTTTTTTTGCCGACATCCCCAACCTGATCACTACCTGTGATGCCGGCGGCAGCCTCACTCCGGGCATGACCGCCACCAATACTGCCACATACGGTGAATTGTCCTTTTCAGGGGGCGAGATACCTGCCGGTGACGGGACCAATGCCGGTATCTGTGAAATCAGTGTCGATGTGGTTTCCCATGTCAAGGGTACCTACCTCAACCAGATCGGGGCGGGCGCTGTCAGCGCAGCGACCGGTACGCCGGAAACGAACCCCCAGAGCACGGATGCCACCCTGGCGGTGATCCTGGAAGACCTCACCATCACGATGAACTGGTCAAACAACACGGTCCAGGCGGGTGAAACCGTACAGCAGACCCTGACCCTGACCAACCCCAATCCGGTTGACCTGACCGGGGTCAGCTTTACGGAAAACCTGAACACCATGAAGGCATTGGGTGCCAGTGTGACCAATACCTGTGGCGGTACACTGGACATTACCGATTATCCGCATACCAGCAGCGCTTACTCGGATTACTCCATCATCAGTTTCAGTGCAGGGGTTATCCCGGCCAGCGGCAGCTGTACCATCAGCTTCGATGTTGAAACCGCATTGCTGCCCACCATTCCCATGGCACGACCACGCCCGCTGATCCAGATAGATGCCGGCTCCGTCACGACCAATGAAGGTGCCACCAATACGCTGGCAGCCGTGTACCGGATCCGCAATGACGCCGGCATTGCCGTACAGAAGACATTTGCCAGCAGCCAGGTACTGGATGCCAACAGCCTGGACAATCCCTTTACGACCACGCTGGAACTGCAGTTCCAGACCTACAACACCTTTGACCTCGACAATCTGGACTTTACCGACCTCATGCCGGCACCGCCTGAGGCACCGGCACAGATGAATGTCATCAGCATTGACAGCAATACCTGCGGGGGAAGCGTGGCAACGGGAACCAGCCTTTCCATCACAGGCGGCACCCTGCCGGGTGCTCCTGCCAATGCTCCCGGCGAGAATATGGGCACGTGCACGCTCGTTGCCACCGTCAGTGTTGATCAGACCGGCTCCTACCTGAATACCATTCCTGCCGGTGCCATCAATGGCTATGCGTATGTGTCAACCGATGCTACCCTGAACCTGACCGGTAATGCCCTGAGCCTTGACAAGTCGCTTTCCCTATCCCGGTTCTATCAGGGGGACGAAACCCGGATCACCTATACCTTCACCAATGCAACCGACAGCAGCACCGGCAGGGATATTACCGATCTGTCACTGGTTGACGAGCTGCTGGAAACCTGTGGCTCCAGCGACTGTCCGGCCACCAACTTCAGGGTGGCTCCCGCCCCCCAGCCGGTCAGCACTTGTCCGGACGCCCTGATTGAGGCCGTTCCCGGTACCCAAACCATAAAAATAACCGGCCTGAGTGTTCCCAAAGGAGAAACCTGTACCGTCTCCCTGAATATTGCCAGTGACCCCGACAGTTATCCGAGAAGCAGGTACCTTTATGACCGCATTCTGTTGAAAACGGATGTCAGTGACCCTGATCAGGAGGGGGTCACCTTCCAGCTTGATCATGATGGCAACACCCGGATTTTCCAGATGATTCCTGAGGTCGAGATTTACATTGATCCTGGCCTGAGGGTGTTCAAGTACTTCGATCCGGGTACGGTGGGGCCACTGGGCATCACCCGGGCCCGGCTCCTGATCCGGCATTTCAGCTACAACCGCTTCGGCGTCGAACAGGTTCAATTGCGCGACATACTGCCGCCAGGGCACACAATTGCCGCCAATCCCGATATTCTGAACGAATGCGGCGGCACCGTTACCGCCACGCCGGGCGGTGACACCCTGTCTTTAGCTGGCGGATTGCTGCCGCCAGTCGCAAGCAACAGTTCGGATTGCAGCATTTATTTCAATGTCCAGACCCCGGCCCTGACCCCGCCCAATACCATTGAAAGTGCGACCAATACCATTCCGGGAGATACGCATACGGAGGCGGTTGCTGACCTGGAACTGAGTGCCCTCAAGACCGGGACGAGTGAATTGATGCGTAACTACGTAACGGCTTCCGCCACGGTCACCCGCATTGCAACCGCCATTACCGCGAACAAGGAATTCATCCCCCCCCTGATCAATGGTGGCAGTGTCAGCCGGGTGCGGATCAGCCTGTTCAACCAGGACCCGGCCTCGATTGACCTGACCGAAGTCAGCCTGACCGATGCCTTTCCCGGTTCGGATTTGCGCCTGCATACCAACATTGATCCCGGTTTTACCGACAGTGCGGGTTCCACGACGGGCGCCTGCCGGAATGCCCGCTTTGACGGGACTCCCGGCGGGACCTCGATCACGGTGCACGATGCGCAGATTGACAAGGGAACCGTGTGTTATTTCGAATTCAATGTGACCGCCTTCAAGGGCGGCAACCAGATCAATACCCTGGATACCGGCACCCTGAGTTCACGTGAGGGGATCACTAACTACAATCCGGCCTCCGCCACCCTGACCGTGAACCGGCAACTGAATATCGCCAAGGCTTTCGTTCCCGCCACCATGGCGCTTGGGGAGACCAGCACCCTGATTGTGGATATCTACAATACCAATGACATCCCCAATGACAAAACGGGGGCCACGCCGGCACTGATCGACGAAATGCCGGCAGGAATCGCCATTCAAGGCATTGATGGTAATACCTGTGGCGGCAGTACCAGTATTGTCACCCAGAATGGCAATGACGCCCTGCGTCTGGATGGCGGTACGTTCGTGGCCGAGGCCAGCTGCCGGATCACGGCCACCGTCAGTGCCGGTGCGACCGGAACCTATACCAATACGATTGCTGTCGGTGATCTGCAGGCAACCGACACCAGCAATGCGGATGCCACCCGTGCCACCCTGACCGTGATTCAGCACCCGACCATCACCAAGTCGTTTTTGCCAGCCGCAATCCTGACTGGTGAAAACAGCACCTTGCGGTTCCGGCTGAGCAACCCCAACCCATCCACCCTGCTGCCATCCGGACTGACGGAAATTCATTTCACGGATACGCTGACGGACATGCAGATTGCCACCCCCATGGTCGTTTCCAGTGGCTGTGCCAACTTCGCCTATCAGGCAACCCCCGGCGGTACCACCTTTGAGGTCACGGATGCCAGCCTGCCCGCCGGAGCCTCCTGTAACATCGACCTGAGGGTTACCAGCAGTGTCCTGGGCGCCCATGACAACCAGAGCAGCGGTGTCACCACCGCCCAGACCACGACGGCCAGCCCGCCCTCGAATATCGCCACCCTGAGCGTGGATGAGCTCAATATCACCGGCGTGGTGTTTGAAGATGTGAACTACGGTGGTGGTGCAGGCCGTGATCAGGCCGGCTCCGGTGGTGCCGGTGTCAACGGTGTCACCGTGGAGCTTTATGATGCAGCCGGCTACTGGCTGGCCTCAACCCTCACGGCCAATGATGGCACCCGCGATGGTGCCTATGACTTTGCAGCCGTGACCGATGGCGATTACTACGTGCGTGTGGTCAACCAGACCGTCGCTTCTACCCGCCCCGGCTCGGATGGCTCGGAACGGGGCGTGCAGACTTTCCGTTCCGACGGTACCACCCCGGTCACGGATGAGGTGGGGGGGCGCAATCCTGCCGTGGCGGATACCCTGGCCTATGCACCCGGTGCCCTGCTCAATACCGGCAATTTCACCTTCACCGGCGGCATGATCGACGGTCAGGCCCAGTCCGTCACCCCGGTCACGGTCGCCGGCAGCGATGTCGGTGGGGTGGACTTCGGTTTCAACTTCGATACCATCGTGAATACCAACGATGCCGGACAGGGTTCGCTGCGCCAGTTCATCCTCAACAGCAACCGGCTGGCCAACACCGGGTTGGCCCAGCAGGGTTCACGCAAGACCCTGGACAACAGCGATGAAGCCCTGCCTGCCGGGGTGGAAACCTCCATTTTCATGATTCCCGGCGCGCAGCTCACCGGTGGTGTGGCACAGATCACGCTGAGCTCGGACATACTGCCCGCCATCACGGGTGCCAACGGTGCCGGCACCCTGATTGATGCCACCACCCAGACCGTCAATAGCGGTGACACCAATCCCGGCGTACTCGGAAGCGGCGGGACTGTCGGGGTCGATGCCCTGCCCCTGCCGCAGATTCAGCGGCCTGAAGTACAGCTGGCTCCGGCGGCAGCCGGCATGAGCTATGGCCTGACCGTCGGTGCCGGTAACAGCGGGGTGCGCGGCCTGGCCATTTATGGATTCGGGACGAATGTCAACGCCAATGGCCTGATCATCGTCAACAGCACGGGTACCAACGCCCTGATCGAACAGAACCTCATCGGCACCTCAGCCACCAGCTTCAGCGCCCCGCCACTGCAGGGGCCGGGGTCCAGTGTCAACATCTCCGGCAGCAGTGGCATACTGCGCAACAACCTGATCGGCTTTTCCCGCGGCAACGGGGTACGCGTCACCAGTACGCTCTGGTCCATCACCGGCAATGAAATTCACGCCAACGGCAACGGTTCGGCAGACAACCTGTGGAGCTACTTCGGATCGCTCCTCACCATTGAGGGCAACCGGATTGCCGATGCGGCCTCGGGCGGATTCGACGGACTGAATGCCTCAACCTTCACAAACAATACCGTCACCGGCAATGGCCAGGCCACCACCAGTTCGGAGGATTACGGGGTCTCCGTGGTCGGGAACGGCTCCGTCCTCAGCAAAAACATTTTTTCCGGCAATGTGGGGCAGGGCATACTGGTCTACAGCAATGTGCAACCCGCCTCAATCAATAATATCATCAGCCAGAACCTGACCTTCAACAACGGCAAGCTCGCCATTGACATTACCGCATCTTCCAGCACCGCCGGTAATGACGTGACCCTGAACGATGCCGGTGATACCGATACCGGACCGAACAACGGACTCAATTTCCCGCAGTTCAGCAGCGCTGCACTGCTTGGAACGGATATGATCCTGCAGGGCTGTGCCCCCGCCGGCTCGACCATTGAACTGTTCGAGGCCGATGTCTCGCCCACGGCAGCCTCCGGTGTGAGTGCCGGTGCCAACCGGTTCGGCAGGACACAGGATTACGGGGAAGGTGAGCGCTACCTGCTGACCCTGACCGAAGGGGTGGACGAGGATACTGCCACCACCCCGCCGGACTGCAGCACCCTGACGGATGCCGATGGCAACAGTGCCCTCGGTATGAACCCGTTCCGGTGGACGGTCCCTCTGCCGGCGGATGTGGTGGCTGGTGACCTGCTGACGGCAACGGCAACGCTCAGTGCAACCGGCACGTCCGAGTTTTCAGCCGTGATACCGCTGACACTTCTGCATGATTATGGCGATGCTCCGGCAAGCTATGGCGCTCCCTCACACACGATCGTATCCGGTATCCATCTGGGACTGAATGCACCGGATGCGGAAAGTGCCTCCGTCTCCCCGCTGGATGGCAGTGGTGATGATGCCACGGATACCGATGATGAGGATGGGGCATTCTACGGTACGGTGGCGTCTGGTGTGGCGCTCGACGGCCAGCCGTTCTACAGAAACAGGCTGCAGACCGTGGAGGTGGCGGTCACCGGAACGGGGGCCCGGCTTTCGGCCTGGTTCGACTGGAACGGCGATGGCGATTTCCTGGATGCCGGGGAGCAGGTTGCTGCCGATAGCGGTGATGATGGCACGGGCAGCGACCTTCTGGCCGGTGACGGCATCATTCAGTTACTGGTGACGCCGCCGGCAGGTGTCGTGGCAGGTACAGGGTATGCGCGCTTCCGCTGGAGCACGGATAGCGGCCTCACACCCGATGGCACGGCTGCTGACGGTGAGGTTGAGGATTATGCCGTTACGCTGGTCGATGCGACGCCCTTCACCTGTGACAGCCGGCTGTTCAGTGTTGCCAACAGCCCCAGCATCCTGCGCGAGGCGGACTTCAGTACCTTGCCGGCCAGCCTGAATGACCTGGGTACTGCCCCGCAGAGCCTGAATGGTGCTTGGGGCTATTACAAGGGTGACAACTTCATCTACGGGGCCCATGGCGGCACCAACAGCATCTGGCGCGTGGGTCAGGATGGCGTGTTCCGGAATGTCGGCTCCACTGCCGCGCTACCGTCCCTCCCGAGCAATGCCGGTGACATCACCGACAGCGGTGAGCTGATCATCAAAATGAGCAGCGGCGAATGGGGCGTGCTCGACCTTACCCTTCCGGCCTTCCCGCTCAAGCGCACCTTCACGCTCTCGGGCGCAGCGGCAGGCAGGATTCTTTATGATGTGGCCTGGAGCCCGGATGAAGCCGGCCAGTACATGTATGGCGTTGCCACTGACGGGAGCGTGCTGAAAATCGACATCCAGACCGGTGCCGGAACGGCACTGAATACCATCACCGACAATCCGTCCATGACCAACATTGCCGCCGCCTGGATCACGGCGGATGGCCTGTTTATCGGCTATTCCAACGATGATGACACCTATTACAGCATCAACCTTAGCACCGGCGACTGGACGGCCCTGACCACCAGCACCACGGCAGGCGGTTCGGCAGATGGTGCCGGCTGCCGGGGACCCAACCCGATTCCCACCGGGATGGTCACGGGGGTGGTGTATAACGACGATGACCGCTCCGATGCCCGCAATGGCACGGAGGCGGGCATCGCGGGCGTCAGCGTGGCGCTGTGGTCCGACAATGGCACCCCCGGCAATACCGCCGATGACATTCTGGTCGGCACCCGTGTCACCGATGCCGGGGGGGTTTACCGGTTCACGGATGTGAACGCCTCTGCGGGTTTCATCTACCGTGCCGTGGTCGATGAGGCGGACGCCGACCTGCCATTGAACCGCACGCTCGGCACCGCCAACCCGGTAAGCGGCCTGATCGTGACCGATGGCGGCACGGCGACAGCGGACTTCGGCTTTGACCCTCCCTATCTCCCCGTCAGCGGGCGTGTATTCACCGATATCAGTGTCAATGGCACGGACGAAGGGGAGCCGGGGATTGCGGATGTCACCGTGGTCCTGTATGACACCCTCAACGGCACCTGCCGCAGTACCCGTACCGATACTGATGGGACCTACCGCTTCAATCCGGTTCCGCCGGGAACTTACCAGCTTTATGAAGCCGCCCACGAGACCGTGCCGGTACCGCAGACCTGTGATCCGGCAGCGGCGGCTGATCCGGGCGGCTACCATTCGACCACGGTCAATGTGCTGCCGCCCTTCAGCGCCGGCAATACGGCAATCAGCGGCAGGGACTTCGGCGATGTTCAGGCACCCCGGTTCAATCTGGACAATGAAAAGACCACGACCCCGAATCAGGTGGTGCTACATCCGCATACTTTCAGGGCTGCTTCCACCGGCCAGGTCAGCTTCAATGTGACAGCACTTTACCCCGATCCGGCCAGCCTGAGCTGGAACACTCAGGTTTATGCCGACACCGGTTGCGACGCCGTGCTGGACGGGGGGGACGTACTGCATACGGCGGCCATTCCAGTCACTGCCGGCGAGCAGGTCTGCCTGCTGGTCAGGGTGCTGACTCCCGGTGCCGCCACCAGCGGAGCCCTGCTCACCAGCGTGATCGAAAGTACGTTCGTGTATGGCGATGGCAGCCTGGGCCTGCCTGCTGACCTTCAGCAGCATACCGACATCACCCGGATTATTGCCGGCCCTGGTACGGGCCCTGCACCTGCCACCGGAGCCGGCGTACTGGACCTGCACAAGGCAGTCTGGAATGTCACGCGTGACATTAAGGGTGATGTGGCGCTGCCGGGGGAAACCCTGCGCTACACCATCACCTATGCCAATGTCGGGGATGGCCATGTCAACGAGCTGGTGATTCATGACAGCGTGCCGGAATTCACCCGGCTGGTGTCGGCCAGCCCTGACTGCAGTGATCACCCGCCGGAACTCCTGCTGTGTGCGATCAGTACCCGTCTGGATGGCAGTCTGGAGTGGCGCTGGGCCGGAAGCAGTCGTCTGGCTCCCGGCTCCGCCGGAACCGTCAGCTATGAGGTGACGGTGGAATAACCGATGACGGCATACAGGATACGGCCAGGCGGGTTTCAGTCAGCCCTGGCGGTATTTGCGTACCAGTCCTTCCATGGCCAGTACATAGCCATCCACACCGAATCCGACCACAATACCGGCGGCAGCGGGGGAAATGTAGGAGTGGTGGCGGAAAGCCTCACGGGCATGCACGTTGGAAATGTGGGTTTCGATCACCGGCACCTCGGCACCCTTGATGGCGTCATGCAGGGCTACTGAGGTATGGGTATAGGCACCGGGGTTGAATACCACACCCAGAACACGGCCTTCCCGGACACCGCGTCCGGCTTCATGAATGGCATCAATCAGCACGCCCTCATGATTGCTCTGCAGGCATTGGACTGCCACGCCCAGGCGCTGCCCGGCCTCACGGCACATGGCTTCAACATCAGCCAGGGTGGCATGGCCATACTGGGCCGGTTCGCGCTGGCCCAGCAGGTTGAGGTTGGGGCCGTTCAGGATCAGGATGGATGTCATTGGTGAAACTCCGTAAATATTTAAATCTTCGGCAAAGAATGGAACTGAAAAATCGCTGCAGGTCATGCCCGCTGATGAGCTTATCAAGCGTGTGAGACTGTTGCAGCTACATTAACACCCCGTAATCCCCGGCAACATGCTGTCAACCTGCCCCGGTGGATAATTCCCCTTGTCGTTCCGGCTCATCCCCGGATTTTTCAGAACACAGACAAGGGTAATTCGCGTGAACACGGAAGGCCATCTGTACGCTGCATCTGGCTGACACATTGGAGCAGTATCTGGTGCAGCGGGTGCTGGCGACCCGCAATCCGGGGTTTTATGGCAATGATCTGCTCCAGGTACTGGCCTGTCGAAGCGCGCGAGTGTCCGCTGCAACAACGGCACACCCTGCAGAGCGCTTGCGCTGCCTGCAGGCTTTGGTCATAGTAGCCGCCTGTACCATCCATCACACCAAGCCACAAGGAGAACACCATGTCCGACCAGCAGACTCCGGCAGGGCAGCATGCCATCGAGGCCGACCGCCAGCATCATGTCCATCCGGCCAGCTCCATCGAAGCCGTGCAGCAGAGTGGCCCGCGCATGATCAACCGGGCCAGTGGCAATTACATTTATGATACGGACGGACGTGCCGTGCTGGATGGGACTGCCGGGCTCTGGTGCGTAAATATCGGTCATGGACGCCAGGAAATGGCCGATACGCTGGCGCGTGAAGCACTGGCGCTGGATTACTTCCACAACTTTTCCGGTATGGGCAATCCCAAAACCGCGCTGCTGTCCGAGCGCCTGACACAGCTGGCACCGCCCCGGTTGAGCCGGGTGTATTTCGGCTCCTCCGGCTCGGATGCCAATGACACCATCGTGAAGATGGTCTGGCACTACAACAACATTCTGGGACGGACACAGAAGAAGAAAATCCTCTCGCGCTGGCAGGCTTACCATGGCACTTCCATCAGTGCTGCCAGCCTCACCGGCCTGCCGGTCTTCCACCAGTGGTTTGACCTGCCCATGCCGCAGGTCCTGCACCTGTCCTGCCCGCATTATTACCGCTACGGGCAGGCGGGTGAAAGTGAGGCGGCATTTGTCGACCGGCTGGTGGCTGAAGCCGAGGCCGTCATCGCCCGCGAAGGTGCGGATACCATTGCCGCCTTCATCGGTGAGCCCATCATGGGGGCCGGGGGTGTGATCATGCCGCCCGCCGGTTACTGGCCGCGCATGCAGGCCCTGATGCGCAAACATGACATTCTGGTGATTGCCGATGAGGTCATCTGTGGTTACGGGCGTACCGGGGAATGGTTTGCCAGCCCCGGTTTCGGCATCGAGGCTGATTTCATGGCCACGGCCAAGGGGCTGACTTCCGGTATCTTCCCCATGTCCGCCGTGTTCCTGACGGAGGCCATTCATGAGGTCCTGCGAGAGGGCAGCCGCCAGCTGGGCAGCTTCGCTCACGGCTACACCTACAGCGGCCACCCGCTCGGCGCTGCGGTAGCGCTGACCAATCTCGACATCATGGCGCGTGAAAACCTGTGCCAGCAGGCTGCAGAAACCGGTGCCTACCTGCATCAGCAGCTGCAGGCGGCAATCCTGCCCCTGGCTCATGTCGGAGAAATTCGCGGCAAGGGCCTGCTGGCAGCGGTCCAGCTGGTGGCCGACAAGGATGGCAGGACGGCCTATGCCCCGGATGCCAAAGCGGCCTTGCGGGTGAATGAGCAGGTCTGGAAGCTGGGAGCGACGTTGCGTCCGCTGCCGGGGGTGGACTCCATCGCCCTGTCTCCCCCCCTGACCCTGACCCGGGCCGAGGTGGACAGCGTGGTGGGAATGCTGAAGCAGGCGATTGTGGCCGAGCTTGGCAATTAGGCGAAATACTCGTGATGCTGGGAAAGCTTTTGCAGGACTTCCTGATTATCTGGGCGACCATTGATCCGATCGGGACCATGGCACTGTTTGCGGGGTTGACAGGCAGGCTCACACCCGCTGCACGCCGGAAAACGGCTTACAAGGCCATCGCTTATTCGGCGGCAGTCCTGCTGGGTGCAATTGTCATCGGACAGGTGATCCTGTCCGCCATGGGGATCAGCCTGCTGTCCTTCCAGCTGGCCGGGGGCATCATCCTGTTTCTGTTCGGTCTGCAGATGATTTTTTCCTCCGGCTCAGAGGATGAAAAAATGGAGCCGCAGCATGACATGGCCGTATTCCCTCTGGCCATCCCCGCAACAGCCAGCCCCGGTGCCATCCTGGCAGTGATCCTGCTGACCGACAATCAGGTCTACCCGGTCAGTGAGCAGGTGGCAACCGCTGTTGTCATGCTGTTGGTGCTGGTAATGACCATGCTGCTGATGCTGTTGTCCGGTGCCATCATCCGGGTCATCGGCATCGGTGGGGCATCCATTCTGACCCGGATCATGGGCATGATACTGGCGGCACTGTCGGTCGAGTTCGTCATGGAAGCCCTGGGTGTCAGGCAGTGGGTGGGAGGCGCGCTGTAGGGGCGGGAGCTTGTACGGACGGCGGCAGGACAGGGAAATGAAACAAAATGAAACAACAGGAGTGAATCATGAATCTGAATCTTGAGGGCAAGGTCATCATGGTGGCCGCCGGTTCCAAAGGGCTGGGGTTTGGTGTGGCACAGGCGGTGGCACAGGAAGGGGCACGGGTGTCACTGGCAAGCCGTCACCCTGACCATGTGGCTGCAGCGGTCACGGCCCTGCGTCAGCAGACCGGAGCCGAGGTGGAAGGGTTTGCGCTGGATGCGGCGGATGCCGGGTCGATCGAAGCCTGGACCCGCCAGACCGTGGCGCGTTTCGGCCCGGTTTACGGGCTGCTGGTGAATGCCGGGGGGCCACCGCCGGGCAAGTTCGACCAGTTTGATGATGAAGCCTGGCTTTCAGCCTGCAACCTGACCCTGATGAGTGCGGTGCGCATGATTCGGGCGGTATTGCCGTCGATGCGCGCTGCCGGGGAAGGCTCGATCCTGACCCTGACCTCGACTTCCATCAAGGAACCGATCGATGCCTTGCTGCTGTCCAATGTATTCCGCTCCGGGGTCTTGAGTCTGGTGAAAAGCCTGGCCACCGATCTGGCGGCTGAAAACATCCGCATCAACAACCTGGTACCGGGGCGCATGGATACCGACCGGGTGCGCACGGTTGACCGCCTGACGGCGGAACGCAGGGGCATGGCACTGGCGGATCATGTGCAGGCCGAAGCAACTGCCATTCCGTTGGGGCGCTATGGCAGCCGGGAGGAGTTTGGCGCGGCGGCGGCGTTCCTGCTGTCGGCGGCTGCAAGCTACATTACCGGTGCCACATTGATGGTGGATGGTGGCAAGACCCGTGCCATCTGATACCGCTCGGGCTGAACGGCGGTCCTGATCCAGAAAATTCATGCCGCCGTGCAGGAAAAATCATTTGTCAGTGCCACCCGCGTCTGGCCAGAATCGGATGAAAATGCTGCTCTGGTAAGGAGGTATGAAATGAGTCTGCAGCTTGGACAAGAGATGGGTGCGGTACTGAAACCGGTGCAGGAGGCGCGTGGGCTGCCGAATGCCTGTTATACCAGCGAGGCGCTGTTCCGGCGCGAGCGCGAGGTGGTCATGGCTCCAACCTGGAGCTGTATCGGTTTTGCTTCTGATCTGCCCGAGCCGGGGTATGCCCGCCCGGTGGATTTCATGGGGCTGCCGCTGGTCGTGATACGGGGGCGGGATGACGTGATCCGCGTGTTCCACAATGTCTGCAGCCACCGGGGCATGCTGCTGGTGCAGCAGGCCGGTCCGGTACAGACCCTGTTGCGCTGCCAGTACCATTCCTGGGCCTATGACCTGAAGGGGGCACTCAAGGCCACGCCGCATGTCGGCGGGGTGAATGTGAACCGCAGCCCGGAATTCTCCTGTGCCGACCATGGCCTGAAACCAGTGCGAACCGCAGTCTGGATGGACCTGGTGTTTGTGAACCTGTCCGGTGATGCACCGGCGTTTGAGGCCCACATTGAACCGTTGCTGCAGCGCTGGGCACCGTTTCTGGGTAAGGAGGGCCTGTCCCTGCTGCGGACCTCGGACTCCTCGCGTGAGCTGTGCATCGAGGTCAATTGCAACTGGAAGCTGGCGGTGGAAAATTACTGCGAAGCCTACCACCTGCCTTGGGTACATCCGGGCCTGAACAGTTATTCACGTCTGGAAGACCACTACAACATCACGTTCGGTGATTATTGCGCCGGGCAGGGCAGTCTGGCCTACCGGCTGGCGGAAACGGCAGGAACCCGTCTGCCGCGACTGCCGGGCTGGCCGGCTGACAGGCTGGAGCAGGCCGAATACGTGGCGCTGTTCCCGAATGTGCTGCTGGGAATACAGGCCGATCATGCCTATGCGATTGTTCTGGAGGCGGTGGGCGTGGAAAAGACGCTGGAGCACCTGCGGGTGATGTATGTCGGGGAGGGGGCCACGCATGAGGATTATGATGCGTCACGGGCCGCGGTGGAGGCCTCTTGGCGGGTGGTATTCAATGAAGACATTGCCGCAGTCGAGGGTATGCAGAAGGGCCGTTATTCCAGTGCCTTCGGCGGCGGGCTGTTCACCCCCGCGCTGGATTATCCGACCTGGTATTTTCATCAGTGGGTGGCCCGTCAGTGGGAGCAGACAGCCTGATCGCCTTAAAATACCACATCATCAAAACCGGGAGCTTTTGTTCACCGCTCCCATGAGCCCGTCCAGTGCCTCAATCAGCTCCCGTGACGGTTTGTGAAAAAACACCCCGCGTGCCGGGTGTTCCGGGTGCATGCCACGCAGGAACAGGTACAGTACCCCGCCCACATCCCGCTCCCAGTCATAATCCGCCAGGCGCTGGCCCAGATAACGATGCAGGGCCACGCAGTAGATCAGGTACTGGAGGTAGTAATGGGCATCGGCCATGGCCTGTTCCAGTACTTCCGGGGTGTAGTCGCTCCCGTTTTCCCCGAGCCGGTTGGACTTGTAATCGACCAGATAAAAACGCCCCTGATGCCGGAATACCAGATCGACATAGCCTTTCATGTAACCGCGTACTTCCTTGAAGGACAGCTGCGCCACGGCCATCCGGATCATGGCCCGGTCATGGGGCAGATACTGCCGCAACACCTGCTGCAGTGTTTCGGGGCGCAGGCACTCGACCGGAAAATAAAATTCCAGCTCGTCCAGACGGGCTTCATGCCCGATATCGGCCAGCTTCAGGTGACCCTCGGGCAGCAGGGGAGCCTGCAGGGTCCGGGTGAGCAGGGTTTCTGCTGCGGTGCGCCATTCCGTTTCAAAACCGGAAGCCAGCAGCGCCGGTTCAATCACGGTGGCACGTTGTGGTACCAGTGGTGCCTGAAAGTCCAGTTCCTCCAGCATCTTGTGCAGGCATACGCCTGCCTGCTGACCGGCGGGAAATACCGCCAGATCCCGCTCCCGGTGTGGCCGGGTCTGGAGCAGAATCTGCCCGAGGTCATGATCCGGGCGCTCGTCATGCCGACCGGATACCAGCCCGCTGAAGCTGCTCAGACGCGGTACCGGAGCAATGCGCCCGCTGAACTGGCGCGACATCAGCAGTTGCCGGTCTTCCGGTGCCCGGTAGTGCACCGCCCCGGCATCCGGCAGGCCCTGATAACTGATGGAATCCGCACTGCGGCGCTGCAGCTGCTGGATGGCCTGCTGCATCAGCTGCTGGCGTTCCGTGGCCGGCATGCCGTTTTTGGCGACGGCGGCCATGATGGCCTCCGCCTCCGGCAGGTGCCCGAATAGCAGCCAGGACAGGGCGGAGTGGTTGTCCGCCTTTTTGACCAGGCCACTGGTCATGCCGATGGTGCATTGGTACTGGGCGCGGGTCAGGGCCACATACAGCAGGCGGGCATCTTCACCCTGTTCCTCGGCCTGGTGGCTGGCCACTGCCTCCTCCCGCCGGTACTGTCCGGCCTGCAGGCAGTTGTCCCCGCTGGCTGCATCATGCCAGCTGAACCAGTCATTTTTGTCAGAACGGTTTCCGGGTGTGCGCCACAGGAACGGGCAGTAGACCAGCGGGTATTGCAGGCCCTTGCTTTTGTGGATGGTGACAATCTGCACCAGATGTTCGTCACTTTCCAGGCGCAGCTGATGGTCTTCATCCGTGCTGCTACGGCTGGCCTGGGCACGCTGCCGCAACCAGCGCAGGGTGGCATGCATGCCCAGGGATTCGGTACGGCTTTCCCGGTGCAGTATCTCGGCCAGATGCAGCAGGTTGGTGAGGCGGCGCTCTCCGTCCACGTATCTGAGCAGGTTTTCCCGTACCTGAAAGTGCTGCATCCAGCTGCGCAGCATGCGCATGATGCCATGCTCCTGCCACAGCTGCTGCAGCTGCAGGAAATGCTCCAGCACCTGATCAAACCGTTCGGGATGGTGCTCGAAATCCAGCAGGTCCTGTGCCGTTCCGCCCATCAGTTCCGTCACCCAGGCACGGTGGATGCGTCCGGTATGGCTGCCTTCCGCCACCGCTGTCAGTACCAGCCGCAGCTCGGTGGCTTCGTCGGTTTCAAAAATGCCGATCGGGGATTTCTGTACGCTGGCGATACCGTTATGCTGCAGGGCCTGCTTGATCAGGCGGCCCTGGCGGTGGCTGCGCACCAGTACCGCAAAATCCCCGCTGCTGACCGGGTGCTTGCCGATACGGGCCTTGCCCTGCTGCCCGAGCTGCAGCAGGCGAGCGATGTCATCAGCTACCGCCTGTGCCACTTTCTGCATCACGGTGGTGGCATTGATGGTTTCATCCAGCCGGTCCCAGTCCCAGATGCGCAACGGGGCCATGGGAGCGGGGGTCCGGAGCCGGTTTTTGACGGTACCACCGCATTGCACGTGTTCATAACCGATGCGGTGCTGGTTGCGGAACGGATCGGGGGCCTGTTCAAACAGGGTGTTGAGGGCGTTGATCAGTTCCGGGCTGGAGCGGAAATTCCGGTCCAGGGTGTACTGCCGTTCCGGGGCCACGGCATTGGCAGCCTGCAGGTAGGTATGAATGTCCGCCCCCCGGAAGCTGTAGATGGCCTGCTTGGGATCGCCGACGTAAAACACCCGGCCCTGATCACGGTAGATGGTGGCGAAAATGTGGTACTGGATCGGGTCGGTATCCTGAAATTCATCAATCAGGGCCACCTGATAGCGCCGGGAGAGGGCATGGGCCAGCGCCGGGCGCAGGCGCAGGGCTTGCTCCAGCTGTACCAGCAGGTCGTCATAGGCGAGCTGGCCTGACTGCTGCTTGTGTTGCGGCAATTCCGTGCGCAGCCACTCCAGCAGCCGGTAGTGCAGCTGATCCAGAGCCGCCTGCAGCAGAGCCTCCCGTTGCGTGGCCTGCTCCAGCAGGGCCTGCATGAGCGGGAAGAAGGGGTGTTGCGGTGGTTGTTGACGAACTTTGGTACCTTTTTCGATAGCCTCTGGCGTGAAGCGGACCAGGTATTTTTCCAGCCCGTACGGGTGTTCCTGCTCCAGCAAGGTCTGCATGGCTGTGCGCAAATCAGCCAGCTGTTTGGCGCCATAGCTGCTGTTTTTCATCACCTCCGAGGCCAGCAGGCCCATAATGTCAGCCTGTTCAGCTGTCCAGGATTGGTGTATTTGTGTCAGGGTCTGCTGCAGTGCCTGTTCCAGTGTCAACAGCGCCTGTGCATCCACCGGTGCATCCAGCACCGGCGTCAGGTAGGGTTTGCCGATGAAGTCCTGCACGCTCGCCAGCAGGGTATCGGGGGTCAGTTTTTTGGGGAACAGGAAGTGCTTCAGCACGGCATGGTTCAGGGGATCGGGGTCGGCAAGGTGTTGCTGCCAGAACTGGTCGGCCAGCTGACGCAGCAGTTCGGATTCATCGCTGACCAGTTCGGTTTCAAAGGGCAGCCCCACCTCAAAGGCATGCTCCTGCAGGGCACGCTGGCAGAAGCCGTGGATGGTGAATACCGCCGCCTCGTCAAAGTTGAGCAGGGCACGTTGCAGCAGCCAGAGCCGGGTCCGGGTCGCCGGATAGCAGGCCAGCAGCTGGTGATATTCCCGGGCTGCTTTGGTGGTGGCAGGTTTTTTACCGTGCTGCTCAGCGTGCAGCACGGCTTCATACAGCTGCACCGCAGTTTTCAGGCGGGAGCGGATACGTTCCCGCAACTCATCGGTGGCGGCGCGGGTATAGGTCACAACCAGCAGCTGGTCCACCGTCAGTTCATTGTCCTCTGTCAGGCTCTGCTCCAATAGCAGACGCAGGTACAGCAGCGAAAGGGTCCAGGTTTTCCCGGTACCGGCACTGGCCTGGATCAGGTTGTGGCCGCTCAGGGGAATTGCCAGGGCATTGAGTGTTTGCATGGTGGTGACTTGCGCA
The DNA here is from genome assembly GCA_020442915.1 of Thiothrix sp. Lineage (GTDB taxonomy): Bacteria > Pseudomonadota > Gammaproteobacteria > Thiotrichales > Thiotrichaceae > Thiolinea. Next base: position 28,613 of record JAGRJD010000012.1, read on the forward strand.
AAAAATCAAAAAAACAGTGTACGTGCTTGTCATCTTCGGGGGAACGTCTGCGTTAATCGGATTAAGCTTGCATTCATACTGCGGGCTTGTCGAGCGGATACAGGAAGTATCCGGTTATGCTCTTTACCGATAGTTATCTGGAGTGATTCCCAATGAAACATTTCATCATGATCGCGTTTTCTTCCCTGATTCTGGCCGGTTCCGGCTATGCCCTGGCAGGTGCCAAGCCGGTTGAGGCACCGGAGCCACCGGCACCGGTGATCCAGGTGCAGGACAAGCAGCCGGTCATTGAGCCGGTGGTCGATGCCTGTGACAAAGCCTCACCCGATGCGGCCCAGTGCCAGAAAGTGGAAGAAGCCGATACCGCAGGACCGGTACAGCAACAGCAACAGGCTCCTGCCGTGATTGAAAAGGACCAGAAGGCCTGAAACTTGCGAGGGCGCTTCACCTGTTGAGCGCGTAGCCGGCTGCTGCTTTCCGGAGCAGCGGCCATCCGGAAACCCCTCAGTCCGAGGGGTTTCCACCATCGGCAGGCAGCAGCTTCATGCGCCGGCGCAGGTGTTGACGCTGCTGCAGGGGCACATTGTCCGGCAGGACCCAGCAGCAGTAAGGTCTGCCGCTGCGGGTCCGGAAGTTGAGGATGCTGATGTTCAGGGTACTGAAACTGCTGCCGCACAGCCTGACCGGAAACCGTCTGCCATCACCGCGTACCATCTCCCAGCCGCCGAATTCGCGCCAGTACAGCTGGTGCACCTGCTGATGCGGGAGCCGCTGCCGACAGCGCAGCAGGTTCCAGACCAGTGACGCGGGAATGGCCAGCAGGAGGCTCCAGCGGAGCCAGAGCGGCAGGGCATCAAGCATCAGGGGGATGCTGAAGGCCGACAGGTGCAGGAGCAGCACCAGAGTGGTCAGCAGGTTTGACGGGCCGGGCGTGAGAACCAGTTCCGCCACAAAGGGATTGTCGACCGGGCGGGCTGCCGCCTGCACCGGCCCGTCAGGACCACCCCCCAACTCAGCAGCTCAGTGATTTCAGCAGGGTGCGCACATTGGCCAGTCCGACGGCAAGGTTGCTGCGGATGGTGTCCATGGTGATCACGTGGCTGTTTTTGCCGGCAGCCCAGTTCGAGACCACGGCACAGCAGGCATAATCCAGTCCCAGCTCACGGGCCAGTGCCGTTTCCGGCATGCCGGTCATGCCCACAATATGGGCGCCATCACGCTCCAGGCGCAGGATTTCCGCTGCGGTTTCCAGCCGTGGTCCCTGGGTGGCGGCGTAGGTGGCATTCTCGACCAGACTCAGGCCGGCCTGAGTGGCAGCCCTGATCACCATCTCGCGCATGCTGGCGCTGTAGGGGCGGGAAAAGTCGATATGGGTGACAACATTCAGGCCCTCCTCGAAAAAGGTATGCGGACGGTCATGGGTATAATCGATGATCTGGTCCGGAATCACCAGGGTCTGTGGCTTCATGCCAGCGGTGATGCCGCCCACGGCGGCGACTGCCAGCACGTTCCTGACGCCCAGATGATGCAGGGCCCAGATATTGGCGCGGTAGTTGACCTTATGGGGGGGAATGGTGTGGGTATAACCGTGGCGGGCCAGGAAGACGATACGTTTGTCCCCGATCAGCCCGTGGGTGAACTGGCCGGACGGCTCGCCGAACGGGGTGTGCACCACCTCGCGCTGGATCACTTCCAGTCCGTCGATTTCGGTCAGACCGGTGCCCCCGATCACGGCAAAATCAATTGCGTTTTTGTTGCTCATGTTAATTTTTACCTGTGCTTAAGTCGCCGTGTGCAGGTTTTCCGGAAAACCTGTACTGAAATGCTTATCATGTTTGTTCTGTGTTAAGCGCATAGATGCCGTCGGCATTGCGCCAGTATTCGCAGTAATCCATGCCGAAACCGAACACATAGCGGTCCGGTACCTGCAGGACAGAATAATCGCACTGCAGCCCCTCGACCCGCCGCTGGTGCAGTTTTTCGGCCAGCAGTGCCACCTTGACCGAGGCCGCGCCCTGGTTTTCGCACCACTGCTTCACCACCTTCAGGGTATGGCCCTCGTCCAGAATATCATCTACCAGCAGTATGTGCCGCCCACCCACCGAACGCACCGGAAACTTGATCCACTCGACCACAGCCTCCCCTTTGGTGGCGCCCCGGTAACGGGTCGCGTGCAGGTAGTTGGTCTGGAGCGGGAAATTCAGCCGGGTCAGCAGTTGCCCCATGGTCACCAGTCCGCCGTTCATGATGCAGATGAGCAGTGGATTCCGGTCGCCCAGATCGGCACGGATGTCGTCAGCCAGCCGGTCCAGTGCGGCACGGACTTCCTTGCCGGTATACAGGCAGTCTGCCTGTTCCAGTACCTGTTGCAGTTCCGGGGGAGTGGTATTCATGTTGTCGCTTGCCTTCAATAAGTCAGTGTCACGGCATCCGGATCCATGGCTTCGCTGATGATGTAGGCCGCACCGACCCGCTCTTCGATCTCGGGGATCATGTCTTCGGCCTGCCAGTCTGCCGGTGGCGCACAGACCTTGATGACAGCCCCGGCCTGCACGGCTTCCTGCAGGTAATCATACAGGGTTCTGAGGTCATTGCCATGAATCGGTATGCCGGCGGCGATGTCACGGCGTGCCAGATTGATGTTGGGACCCGAAAGGATGATTTCGGTTTCAAACTGCATGGCGGCGGCAGCGGCGGCCTGGAACAGCGGCTGGACCAGATTGTCCGGGCGTTCGGACCAGGGGCTGTTGTGCAGAATGATGATCAGCTTGTTGGCCATGGCTTCCATGCCTCCTTGCCGGTATTGGCTTTTAGTGTATCGGGAAAGCGGGTTCACGCCCGCTCAGGCCAGCTGGCTGATCCGGGTGGCTGCCTGCTGCCAGTATTCCTGGGCCAGCAGGGCCGAGCGGTTCATGAAGGGCTGGCCACGCATGCGTTCGACCCGTTGCCGGGCGGCGGCGGGCCGCTCCAGCCCGGCCCGGTCCAGCACCTCAATGGCACCGGCCCGGTTGTTGCACAGCAACGCCATGTCGCAGCCGGCAGCCAGTGCGGCTTCGGCGCGTTCGGCATAACTGCCGGCGAAACTGGCGCCTTCCATGTTGAGGTCGTCACTGAAAATGACGCCCTCAAAACCCAGTTCGGCCCGCAGGATATCCTCGATCCAGATGCGCGAGAAGCCGGCCGGCTGGCTGTCGACCTGCTGGTAGATCACGTGTGCGGGCATGATGGCATCCAGCAGCCCCTGTTGCACCAGTTCCCGGAACGGCACCAGATCACGGGCGATGTCGGCCCGGCTGCGCCCGTCCCTGGGAATGGCCAGGTGCGAGTCGGCACTGACCCAGCCATGGCCGGGGAAATGCTTGCCGGTGGCGGCCATGCCGGCCTGATGCATGCCCCGGATGTAGGCACCGGCCAGTTTGACCACCCCTTCCGGGCTGTGGTGAAAGGCGCGGTCGCCGATGACGCTGCTGTGACCGTAATCCAGGTCCAGTACCGGTGCAAAGCTGAAGTCGATGCCGGCAGCGCGTACTTCAGCCGCCATGAGCCAGCCGGTGCGGAAGGCCGTATCCAGAGCGGCTTCGGGATCGGTGTCATATTGCCGGCCCAGCTGTGCGACCGGTGGCAGCCGAGTAAATTCGGGCCGGAAACGTTGCACCCTGCCGCCTTCATGATCCACGGCCAGCAACAGCTCCCGGTTCTTGCCGGCAGCTGCACGCACGGCCCGGCACAGGTCCGTCATCTGCGCGGCGGACTGGTAGTTGCGGGTGAAAAAGATAACGCCGCCAACCTCGGGGTGTTGCAGCAGTTCGCGCTCTTCCGGAGTCAGGTCGACCCCCTCCAGATCCAGCATCAGGGCTCCGATGGCCATGGCATTTCTCCTGGTCGTGCAATTATTGATTTTCAGGGCATTTGCCTGGGTGGCCCTGTTTTTGTAGCATCCGGTGCTTATTCTATAAGCTTGGACCGGACTTGTCTGCAGCCGACCCGCAGGATGCCGGAAAAACTGCTTGCCTTTTCAAGATTAGAATATTAATATTTTCTTATATTGAGTTGTTTCGATGAGTAAGTCACCCGCTGGAGGTTCCACATGAACAGGATGAAGGTCGTATTTGCAGTTGCTGCATTCACACTCAGCAGTGCCGTTGTTGCTGCTGATTTTTTTGATAATGGGCAGGGCTCGGGTCAGGGCCAGGGATCCGGCCAGGGGTCCGGTACCGGACAGAGCCAGGGTTATGGCACCGGCACCGGCAACATGGACGGCTGGGGTCGCGGCAAGGGCAATGCCGATGGCGAGATGGACTTTACCCTGAATTTCAAGGGCAAGGGCAAGTCTGACATGGCTTCCGACATGGCCGGCAAGGGCGACGGTAATGCCGCCGGCAACTGGTGGGGCCGTGGTGATGGCTGGGGCAACGGCTGGAACAATTTCTGGGGCAACACCAATTCCAGCAGCAATGGCTGGGGTGGCCGCATGCCTTATCCCTACTATGGCGGCTACCCGCAGATGCAGGCACCGATGATGCCGATGTACGGTGCTTACCCCGGCATGCAGATGCCGCAGATGCAGGCACCGATGATGCCGATGTACGGTGCTTACCCCGGCATGCAGATGCCACAGATGCAGGCACCGATGATGCCGGCACAGCCGCCGATGCCGCAGATGCAGCAGGCTCCCAACTTTGCCCAGATTCAGCAGCAAATGGCAGCCCAGCGTGCCCAGATGGAAGCCTTCATGCAGCAGATGGAAGCCCAGCGTCAGGCGGCCATGGCAGCCTCCCAGCCGCAGCCTGCTGCCCCTGCAGCTGCTTCCGCGCAGTCAGCAGCACCGGCGGCTGAGCCTGCTGCTGACAAGCCGGCTGAAGCCGCTGCCGAGGCACCAAAGCCGTAACAGCTATGTAAAAGCATGCAACGCCATGCCCTGTCACCGGATGAAAAGGTGACAGGGTGGCATGATGAAGGCTGAAGCCCGGTCCTGACGGTCCGGGTTTTTTTTGCTTTGGGTGCGAGTACACCACCGAAAGCCGGGCAGGGCGTCAGCGAAGTGCCTGCACACACGCCCGCACCAGTCCCGGCCCCTGATACACCAGCCCACTGTAAAGTTGCACCAGACTGGCCCCGGCGTCCAGCTTGTCCCGTGCATCCTGGGCGTTCAGGATGCCACCTACCCCGATAATGGGAATGGCGTTTCCCAGTTCCGCATGAAAGGCACGGATGATGGCGGTGGCACGGGTGGTCAGCGGCTGGCCGCTCAGCCCGCCCTGTTCCTGGCCATGGGAGAGGTGGGCAACCGCTGTTTTGTCCAGGGTGGTGTTGGTGGCAATCAGGCCGTCGATTCCGGTTTCCAGCAGGACCTGTGCCATGCCGGCGATGTCATGGCTTTCCAGATCGGGAGCGACCTTCACCGCCAGTGGCACATAACGGCCCTGCCGGTCGGTGAGCCGTGCCTGCTCCTGCTTCAGGGCCGTGAGCAGTGCCCGCAGTTCCTCGCCATATTGCAGGTCGCGCAATCCCGGTGTGTTGGGTGAGGAGATGTTGAGGGTGATATAGCTGGCGTGGGTGTAAACCCGTTGCAGCCCGGCCACATAGTCATCGGCGGCACGGGCCACGGGGGTGTCGAAATTCTTGCCGATATTGATGCCCAGAATCCCCCGGTGATCACGCTGAAAGCGGGCTTTTTCCAGCTGGCCGAGCAGGTAATCCAGCCCGTGGTTGTTGAAGCCCATGCGATTGATGATTGCCTGTGCTTCCGGCAGGCGGAACAGGCGCGGTACCGGGTTGCCGGGTTGCGGGCGCGGGGTGATGGTGCCGATTTCAACAAAGCCGAAGCCCAGCGTTGCCAGGGCATCGATGTATTCACCGTTCTTGTCCAGCCCGGCTGCCAGTCCGACTGGATTGGGGAACTCAAGCCCCATGACTGTCACCGGTTTTCCCGGCAGGGCCTGCGGCTTCCCGGTCAGACCCAGTTTATGGCTCAGTTTCAGGGCCTGCAGGCTGAGGTGGTGGGAGGATTCAGCCGGGAGGCTGAACAGAAGCGGGCGCAGCAGCTGGTACACAAAAAATCCCCGTCGCAAAAGACGGGGATGATGCCAAAACTTGGGGGCTGCAACAACCGAGTCCGGTTTCTGAAGGATCAGGTTCTCAGTATTTCTGGGCTTCCAGGGCTGCAATGCGCGCTTCCAGCGGCGGATGGGTGCTGAAGAGTTTACCGATACCACCGGAAATACCAAATGCGGCCATCTCACCCGGGAGATCCGGTGCGGGACCGGCTCCCTGCAGGCGTCGCAGGGCGGCAATCATTTTCTGGCGTCCGGCCAGATTGGCACCGGCCTTGTCGGCATGAAACTCCCGGTAGCGTGAGAACCACATCACGACCATGGTAGCCAGGAAACCCAGGAAGATTTCCGCGACAATGGAGCCTAGGAAGTAGCCAATACCAACGCCGCCACCTTCGTCATCATTGCCCCGGAAGAAGTTGTCGACCGCCATGCCGATGAGCCGGGCGAAGATAATGACAAAGGTATTCAACACCCCCTGCAGCAGGCTTTGAGTCACCATGTCGCCATTGGCCACATGTCCGATCTCGTGCCCGAGGACCGCTTCGACTTCATCCGGGGTCATGTTCTGCAGCAGGCCACTGCTGACAGCCACCAGGGCATTGTTGCGGTTGGCACCGGTAGCAAAGGCATTCGGATCCGGTGAATGGAAAATACCCACTTCCGGCATGCCGATGCCGCTTTTCTCGGCCTGACGCCGTACTGTATCTACCAGCCAGCGCTCCTGCTGACTGTTTGGGGATTCAATGATCTGCACTCCCATGCTGCGCTTGGCCATCCATTTGGACATGAACAGGCTGATGAACGAGCCGCCAAAACCAAAGATCAGGGCCATGATGGCAATACCGGTGAAGTTACCGGACAGCTGGATGCCGAATACAGCCTGGATGATGTTCCAGGTAACAAACAGGACTGCCACAACCGCAAAGTTGGTCAGCGCCAGTAACAATATGCGTTTCATCGATTCTCCTTGTCCTCAATATGCTCGCTGGTGTTGTAACTTCCCCCAATTATCGGGACAGATCAAGGTTTTTCAAGTTCCCATGACTGGTGTTGCCCCTAATCCTGACCGGGGTTGAGCACTTCCAGACGGGTGACGTTCTGGTAGCCTTTGGGCAGGCTTTTTCCACGGCGCCCACGTTCGCCCTGATACGCGTCCAGCTCTGCCGGTTTCATGAGCTTGTAACGGCCACCGGCCTGCAGTTTCAGGCTGGCGCCCGCCGGCAGCATGGCGATGAACTGCAGGATTTCCGGCGGACTCAGGTCCGACCCGCCTTTTTCCTGCCTGAGGCTGATGAGTTTGTTGCCTTTGCCCTTGGGCAGTACCGGCAGCTCGTCGAGCCGGATCACCAGCAGGAAGCCGCTGGAGGACACCAGTGCCAGCCGGTCGGTTTCCGGCTGGCTGACCGGCTCCGGTGCCAGCAGTCCGGCGGTATTGCCCAGCGTGACCAGCACCTTGCCGGCCTTGACCTTGCTGTACATGTCGACCAGCTGGCACACGAAACCATAACCGGCATCGGATGCCAGCACATAGCGGCTGTCATCCTGGCCCGTGAGCAGGTACTGGAAGGTGGCCTGCGCCGGCGGAGCCAGCCGTCCGGTCAGGGGTTCTCCCTGGCCACGGGCCGAGGGCAGGGTGTGGGCCGGCAGGGCATAGCTGCGTCCACTGCTGTCCAGAATCACCACCGGCTGGTTCGAACGTCCGTGCACAGCGGCCTGAAAGGCATCCCCCTGTTTGTAGCTGAGCGTGGTGGCGTCGATATCATGGCCCTTGGCAGCCCGGATCCAGCCCATGCGTGACAGCACCACCGTGACCGGTTCGGACGGGGCCATGGCGGTTTCATCCAGTGCCTGGGCGGCCTGACGGATTTTCAGGGGCGAGCGGCGCTCATCGCCATAAAGCCGGGCATCTTCCAGCAGCTCGCTGCGGATCAGCCGGGTCAGGGCCTTGTCCGAGCCCAGCAGCCTGTTCAGGTGCTGGCGTTCCTTTTCCAGTTCATCCTGTTCACCGCGCAGCTTCATTTCTTCCAGCCGTGCCAGCTGACGCAGGCGGGTGTCGAGAATGTAGTCAGCCTGTATTTCCGTCAATGCAAAACGCTGCATCAGCACCGCACGGGGCTGGTCTTCGGTGCGGATGGTGCGGATCACCTCATCAATATTCAGGTAGGCAATCAGCAGGCCGGCCAGCAGGTGCAGGCGTTTTTCCACCTTGTCCAGCCGCCATTCCAGCCGCCGGCGCACGGTCTGACGCCGGAAGCCCAGCCATTCGACCAGCAGGCTGCGCAGGTCCTTGACCTGGGGATTGCCGTTCATGCCGATCATGTTCATGTTGACGCGGTAGCTGCGCTCCAGATCGGTGGTGGCGAACAGGTGCGACATGAGCTGCCCGACATCCACGCGACTGGAGCGCGGGGAAATGACCAGCCGGGTCGGCTGTTCGTGATCGGATTCGTCCCGCAGGTCATCCACCAGTGGCAGTTTTTTGGCCTGCATCTGGGCGGCGATCTGTTCCAGTATCCGGCTGCCGGAGACCTGATAGGGAAGGGCGGAAATGACAATGTCACCGTCTTCGACTTCCCAGCGGGCACGCAGCTTGAGGGAGCCGTTACCCTTTTCATACAGCTGCACCAGCTCCTGCGGAGCGGTGATGATTTCGGCTTCGGTAGGAAAATCCGGACCCGGAATGTGGGCGCAGAGTTCGGCCACGGTCGCCTGCGGATGATCCAGCAGGTGCACGCAGGCATTCACCACTTCACGCAGGTTATGGGGGGGAATGTCGGTGGACATGCCGACAGCGATGCCGGTGCTGCCGTTCAGCAGTACATTGGGCAGCCGGGCTGGCAGTAGGGTGGGTTCTTCCAGGGTGCCGTCAAAATTGGGCTGCCAGTCTGCCGTACCCTGGCCCAGCTCCTGCAGCAGCACTCTGGCATACGGGGTCAGGCGTGACTCGGTATAGCGCATGGCGGCAAAGGATTTGGGGTCATCCTGAGAACCCCAGTTGCCCTGGCCATCCACCAGCGGGTAGCGGTAGGAGAACGGCTGGGCCATCAGCACCATGGCTTCATAGCAGGCGGAATCCCCGTGCGGGTGGAACTTGCCGAGGACATCCCCGACCGTGCGTGCCGATTTCTTGTGTTTGGAACCGGCGGACAGGCCCAGCTCCGACATGGCGTAGACAATGCGGCGCTGCACGGGTTTGAGGCCGTCGCCGACATGGGGCAGGGCGCGGTCCAGAATCACGTACATGGAATAGTCAAGGTACGCCCGTTCGGTATATTCCTGCAGGGGCAGGGTTTCTACGCCGTCAAAATTCATAAGTGCTCTGGCCGTAAAAGGTCGGGAGCAGGATTATAGACCAGCAGTACTCGGGCGTGTCAAAAACGCCGTCAGCGTGCAGCATTTCCCGGCAGGCAGCGCCATAAGCACCAGTGGCATTCAGCTCGTCAGCCAGTGGCAGGCGTAGGGCCTGATGCGCAGCTCCGCATCCTCGACAATCAGCATCGGCTCCAGCAGCAGGTCACGCCACTGCGCTTCGTCCGGACCCAGCAGGGCGGTGAGGCTGCTTTTGTGCAGGCGCCGGAAGGTTTTGGTGAAATTGAACAGGTTCGGCATCCAGGGCGGCGGGCAGGGGTTGTGTCTGTGGAGCTGTAGGGGTGATCGGCGCGGTATCAGGCATGGCGGTCCCTCGTAGGCAGGCGGCAAAGGCACATTATAGCCCGCATTCAGGAAGGTGACAGCAGGCCCATGCGGCAGGCCTGCATCACAGGAAACGAAACCCGGCAGCGGGCCGGCTCCGGGGCAAGTCAGCGGTTGCAGTCCGGGGCCATTGCGGTAAACTGACTGCTTGTTCCACCCGCCCGTTTCAAGACCATGAATACGACCCTGACACCCGCCGCCCTGCGCCAGCGTATCCGCTCCGGTGAATTTACCGCCAACACCTCGGGCTACTGCCCCGGTTTTGTCCAGTGCAACATGACCATTCTGCCCAAGGCCTGGGCAGGCGAGTTTCTGCAGTTCTGCCAGCTCAACCCCAGACCCTGCCCGGTGCTGGGCATGGCTGAAGCGGGCAGTCCCGCGATCCCGTCTCTGGCGGCAGACCTGGATGTGCGTACCGACATTCCGCGTTACCGGGTATTTGAGGAGGGCCGCTTCCGGGCCGAAGTGACGGATATTCGCGAGCTGTGGCAGGATGATTTCGTCACTTTCATGCTCGGCTGTTCGTTTTCGTTCGAGGAGGCGCTGCAGGCGGACGGATTGGAAATTCGCAATGTGACGGAAAAGCGCAACGTACCCATGTACCGCACCCATATCGACTGCACACCGGCAGGCCGCTTCCGGGGGCAGATGGTGGTGAGCATGCGTCCGTTCCGGGCGGCGGATGCCATCCGTGCCATCCAGATATGCACCCGCTTTCCGGCCGTGCACGGGGCACCGGTACACCTGGGCGATCCGGCGCAGATCGGCATTGCGGCTCTGGATCAACCGGATTACGGCGAGGCCGTCACTGTGCGGGAGGGAGAGATTCCGCTGTTCTGGGCCTGCGGGGTCACCCCTCAGGTGGCGATTGAGCAGGCCCGTCCCCCCATCTGCATCACCCACAGTCCCGGCTGCATGCTGGTGACGGATATTCCCAACAGCCGGCTGGCCGTGATGTAAAAAAGCCGGCCATTCCAACCCGACCATCAAGAGAGGAGAGTGACATGTCATTACGGCTTAACTGCGACTTGGGCGAGAGTTTCGGGGCCTGGACGATGGGGCTGGATGCCGAGGTCATGCCCCATATTGATCAGGCCAATGTCGCCTGTGGTTTTCATGCCGGCGACCCGCTGGTCATGCAGCGCACCCTGGTGCTGGCCAAAGCCCATGGCGTCACTGTGGGTGCCCATCCGGGCTATCCCGATCGGGTCGGTTTCGGGCGCCGCTCCCTGAAGTGCAGCCGGGCGGAAATCATCGCCATGGTGCAATACCAGACGGCGGCTCTGGATGGCATGGCCCGAACCCTGGGGCTGCAGATGGCGTATGTGAAGCCGCATGGTGCGCTTTACAACGACATGATGGCCAGTACCGAGGTGCGGTTGGCGGTGATGGAGGCCGTGGCCGGGTACCCTTCCCGTCCCGAGCTGATGCTGCAGGCCACCCCGGATGCCGTACAGCACCGTGAGGAGGCCGCCGGTTTCGGGCTGGCCCTGCAGTTTGAGGCGTTTGCCGACCGCTGTTATGACGATGACGGACGTCTGCTGGCCCGGACCCGCCCCGGCGCGGTGCATACGCGTGAAAAGATGCTGGCCCAGGTGCACCAGCTGCAGCAAAGCGGCAGCGTCACCACGGTCAGCGGCAGCACTCTGGCCGTGCAGGCGGATACCCTGTGTGTACACGGCGACAACCTGGAGGGGGTGCGGGCCATTACCGACATCCGGGCGCTGCTGCAATCATGATGCTGCGCATTGAGGGGGCCGGTGAAAATGCCCTGATGGTGTATTTCGGCGCGGAAACCAGTCCGGCCCTGTCGGCACAGGTGCAGCAGGCAGCCCGGCTGATGGAGGCGCTGCTCGGTCCGCACCTGGTGGATATGGTGCCTTCCTATGCCTCGCTGCTGGTGATTTTTGATGGCTTCAGCTGTGATCACCTGCAGGTGCGCCGGCTGATCCGCACCACGCTGGAGCCGGCATTGACACAGCCGGAGACGCAGGCACATGCCTGCAGCCGGGTGGTGGAACTGCCGGTCTGGTACGGTACGGAGGCCGGCCCGGACCTGGAAGCCCTGAGTGTGCGGGCCGGCCTCACGCCCGAGGCGGTCATCGACATTCACCAGTCCGGCGAGTACCGGGTTTATGCCATCGGTTTTGCGCCCGGATTTGCCTATCTGGGGCAGGTGGATGAGCGCATTGCTGCGCCCCGCCTCGCCACGCCCCGCCTCAAGGTGCCACGGGGAGCCGTTGCCATTGCCGATCGCCAGACTGCTGTCTATCCCGCCGTGTCGCCAGGGGGCTGGAACCTGATCGGCCTGTGCCCCACACGCATGTTCAATCCGGATCAGGAGCCGGTCATGCCGGTGAGTGTCGGTGACGTGGTGCGGTTTCATGCCATCAGCCGGGACGAGTTTCTGGCACGGGGAGGGGAGTTGCCATGAGCCTGAATGTTGTCCAGCCGGGTATGTTGACCCTGCTGACCGATGCCGGACGGCTGGGGCAGCACCGGATCGGCCTGACCACCGGCGGCCCCATGGACCGGCAGGCTTTCCTGTGGGCCAACCGCCTGTGTGGCAATGACCTGAATGCCACGGCACTGGAAGTGAGTATCGGCGGACTGGTGCTGGAAGCCGGAGTGGATACCACGCTGGCAGTGACCGGGGCGGACCTGCCGCTGTCCATCAACCGCCGGTCGGCAGAACGCTGGCGTACCCACCAGATTCGGGCCGGCGACCGTATTGAACTGGGTTTTGCGCGTCGGGGCCTGCGGGCCTGTCTGGCAGTGGCGGGGGGCTTTGCGGTTCCACCGTGTTTCGGCAGCACTGCCACTGTGGTGCGCGAAGGCATCGGGGGGCTGGACGGGCAGGGCAGCGCCCTCAAGGCCGGCGACCAGCTGCCCTGCCAGGCGCATCCACAGCATCCGCAGTGGCAGCTGCCGGAAGCCGCCCGCCCCGAATACGGGCAGGCTGTGACCGTGCGGGTGATTCCGGGCTACCAGCAGGCTGCCTTCGATCCGGTGCAGCAGGCCGTATTTTTCAGCAGCCCCTATACGGTGAGCAAGCACTGTGACCGCATGGGCTACCGGCTGGAAGGCGCGGCGGTACAGTCGGAACTGCGGGGCATGCTCTCGGAAGGCATCTGCCTCGGGGCGATCCAGATTCCGGCGGATGGCCAGCCGATCGTACTGCTGCAGGACCGTCAGACCATCGGTGGTTATCCCAAGATCGGTGCAGCGCTGTCGCTGGACCTGGATGCCCTGACCCAGCTGGCTCCGGGCGGGCAGGTGCGCTTTGCCGCCATTTCCATGGCCGAAGCCCACAATGCCCTGCTGCTGGCCCGCTGCCGTTTCCAGGCCATAGCCCTGCAAGCACCGGCACCAGGAGGATGAACAGTATCATGGCAGATTCACGCAAAATCCGGCAACAGCAGGTAACGCAACAGATTGAGGACCTGCTGGTGAGCCGTAACCTGCGCGGCATGAAGCAGGTGCAGGCGGTGTTGCAACCCGGCTATTTCCAGCGGGCCGCTGAAAAGCTGCATCAGTGCCGGGGGACCGTGCTGATCGGTACCGGCTTTCCGGTAGTGAACACCTTTGAAACCGATGGCCCGGTCGGGGCCATTGCCATGTACCAGACCTTCCGGTATCTGGGCCTGCGCCCGGTGATCGTGTGCGGTGATCCGCTGGCATCCGCACTGGGGCCGGATTTTGAGCTGCATACCCTGAGCGTGGGTGATCTTTCCAGCGGTCAGGCCGAAGCGCAGGCGGCACTGGCGCATTACCAGCCGGAACTGGTGATTTCCATCGAGCGGCCCGGCCTGTCTGCCGAAGGGCGTTACAACAACATGCGCGGTGAGGACATTTCCGCCCGCTGTGCCTGTTTTGACTATTTCCTGCGTGAGGCCGACTGTCCCACCATCGCCATTGGGGACGGGGGCAATGAAATCGGCATGGGCAATGTGCAGGCGGCCCTGAAAAGCCTCAACATCATTCCTTCCGTGACCGGTTGTGATGAGCTGCTGGTGGCGGATGTCTCCAACTGGGGGGCCTACGGACTGATTGCGCTGCTGGGTTACTGGCGCGGGGAGGACCTGCTGGCGCTGATCGACCCGCTCTCCCTGCTGAAATACACTTCCGGCAAGGGCAGTGTCGATGGGGTGACCCGTCAGAACACCCTGACCGAAGACAGCCTGGAAGTGGGGGCATCTGAACAGCTGATTGCCTCGCTGCGCCGCATCACCGGATTTCTGTGAGGGTGCTGCTGCAGCAAGCCGGGCAGCTGTTGCGGAACACGCTGGCACTGTTCATGCAGAACCACTGCTTCGAGTCGGGTGCCGCACTCGCATTTTATGCCATGCTTTCGCTGGCACCGGTGCTGATCATCCTGCTGGCGATTACCGGCTACTTCTTCGGTGACGAGGCTGCACAGGCGGAAATTCTGCGTGAGCTGGGCCGGGTCATGGGCGCTGACAAGGCGGAGGTGCTGCTGGGCATCGTCAGGTCAGCCGTCCTGCCGGAGCAGAGTGCGGTGCTGGATTTCCTGACGGTACTGGGGCTGCTGTTTGCGGCTACCGGCATGTTCGGCACCCTGGAACTGTCGTTGCACCGGATCTGGAAAACCGAGGTAACACTGCATTTTTTCTGGCAGATGGCATTGACGCGCCTGCGGGCTTTCATCCTGCTGGCGGTTATCGGGGCATTGCTGATTTTTATTCACCTGCTCAACGGCCTGATTGAACTGGCGCTGTATTATGTCAGCGTCCTGTTCGCACCTTATGAGAATACTCTGGTCGCCCTGCTCAACAGCAGCATTTATTACCTGTGCAGTGCGCTGCTGTTCGCCTTCATTTTCCGGCTCATGTCCGGAGCCGGTCCCGGCCTGCTGCAGGTGCTGGCCGGGGGCGTTTTTACGGCCCTGCTGTTCGGAGCCGGTAAATATTTCATTACCCTGTACCTGTCGGAAAGTTTCGTGATCAGCAGTTACGGGGCCGCCAGTACCTTTGTCGCCATCCTGTTCTGGGCTTATTACAGTGGCGTGATCCTGCTGCTGGGCGGGTGTTTCACCCGTGCCCTTGAGCTGCACTGCGCTCCCCCGCTACCTGCCACGGTCTGACTGTTTTTACCTGGCCGTTACCGGTATCCTTTGCGCTGTTTAAAATTCCGGAATAACGAAAGGAGTCCTGTGTGGAGCGATTTGCTGTTATTGGGCTGGGGCGTTTTGGTGCTGCGGTGGCCAGAGAGTTGATGCGGCTGGAAAACATTGTGGTCGGTATCGACATGGATGCCAAACTGGTCAACCGCATGGCGGATTCCCTCACGGATGGAGTGATTGCCGATGCCACCGATGAACAGGCGCTGCGTGAACTGGATATCAGCCAGTATGAGGCGGTGGTGGTGGCCATGGGCAGCCTGGAAACCAGTATTCTCTGCATCCTGAACCTCAAGGCACAGGGGGTGAAGAACATCTGGGCCAAGGCAGCCTCGAAACCCCATCACACCATTTTATCCCGGCTGGGAGTGACCCGGGTCATCCATCCGGAAGGCGAAATGGGTATTCGGGTGGCACAGGCCATCAACTATCCGCTGATCAGCCAGTTTATGCGTCTGGGTGGTGGTTTCTATCTGGTGGATGTGGAGGTGAAGGAGCAGTGGGGAGACAAGACCCTGGCGGAGATCCTGGCCCCGCTGCCTGATCCGGGTATCGTGCAAAGCGTGCTGGTACGGCGCAAGGCGGAAATTCTGCCGGCACCGAAACCGGATTTCATCCTGCAGCAGGATGACCGTCTGGTGCTGGCCGGCTCGCTTACCGCCCTGAAATCCCTGGCAAAACGATGGCTTTGACGCATGTTCAGACGCTATTTTTACCGCTGGCGCCGGTATGCCAGAAACTGGGGTGCCAACCTGACCCGTTTCAATCCGCCCGCCCTGCTGACCCTGGGTTTTGTACTGCTGATCGTGATCGGGGCGGCGTTGCTGAAACTGCCCTTTGCCAGCCACGCCACCACCACCTGGCTGGATGCCCTGTTTACCGCCACTTCGGCTGTGACCGTGACCGGGCTGGTGGTGGTGGATACCGGAACGCATTATACCCTGTTCGGGCAGGTGGTCATCGCCCTGCTGATTCAGGTGGGAGGACTCGGGTTCATGACCTTTGCCGTGGTCGGGGCCAGCATGCTCGGCACCAAGATCGGCTTTCTGCAGCAACGGGTGGCACAGGAGGCCATGAACCAGACCAGTCTGGAGCGGGTCGGCCAGACCGCGCGGGCTGTGCTGGTTTATTCCCTGAGCATCGAGAGCGTGGGTTTTGTGCTGCTGCTGCTGCGCTGGGGACCGGAGCTGGGCTGGCTGCAGGCCGGCTGGGAAGCCCTGTTCTATACCGTTTCCGCCTTCAACAATGCCGGTTTCGCCCTGAACGCCGGTAGCCTGATGCCCTATGCCGGGAGCTGGCTGGTGAATCTGGTGATCACCACCTTATTCATCAGCGGCGGTATCGGCTTTGTGGTGCTGATGGATGTCTGGGAAAAGCGGCGCTGGCGTTTCTTCAGCGTGAACACGCGCATGGTGCTGCTGGCGACCCTGATCATCAACGTGGTGGCTTTCCTGCTGATCTGGCTGCTGGAAGTCAACAACCCGGCCACCCTCGGCCCGATGGACTGGCAGGGCCAGGTACTGACTGCCTGGTTTCAGGCCGTGACACCGCGCACTGCCGGCTTCAATACCCTGGATATTGCATCCATGACCAACGCCTCGCTGGTGCTGATCATACTGCTCATGTTCATCGGTGGCGGTTCCCTGAGTACTGCCAGCGGCCTGAAAGTCGGCACTTTTGTGGTGCTGATGATGTCAACCTTCGCCTTTCTGCGCCAGCGTGAGGAGGTCACGGTCCTGAAGCGTACGGTGCCGCTGACCCAGGTGATGAAGGCACTGTCCCTGATGATGGCCTCCCTGTTCCTGATTTTCATGGGCATTTTCATTCTGGATGCCACCGAACACACGACCTTCCAGAAAGTCGTGTTTGAAGTGGTCTCGGCCATCAGTACCGTCGGACTGTCACTGGGGCTGACCGGTGAATTGAGCGGTGCTGGCCGGGCCGTGGTGATTTTCCTGATGGTAGCCGGACGCCTGGGACCGCTGACGCTGGCCTACCTGATTGCCAGTCCGCGCCGGACCCATATCCGTTATGCGGATGCGAAACTGCAGATCGGCTGAGGGTCACGGGCAGACGATACCGGACGGGACGGTACTACCGTCCGGTATTGTGGGCAGACGGGAAACGGGAGCAGGGTGACTGTGTGCTGCCAGTCTGTTGATGATCAAAGTTTCGATAGAAAATCGTCAATGGCATTCAGGGCCTGTCGATAGCCGATGGTTCCGGGCAGAAAGATGTGGTTTTCGTCATCAAGCATCACAAACTCGGCATTCGGCATCAGGGCTGCCAGCCGCCGGCCCTCATCCACACTGACCGAGCGGTCTCCACGTGAGTGCAGCATGTGAAGAAACGCCGGTATTCCGGATTGTTGTCATCCCAGCCGGCTTCGATCAGGGTTTTGCTGCTCCGGTATTTGCTGCGTTCACTTTCTTTACCACTGGTGAGCCAGCCACGCCCGAATCCGCCCTGGCCGATAATGCCCAGTACCCGCTCCGGATAGCGGTGTGCAAAGGCAATCGCAAAGGCAACGCCTTGTGACGGGCCGAACAGCAGGAAACGCTCAAGCCCGGCAGCATCAGCGACTGCCCGCATGTCCTCGACCATGTCATCGATACGCAATATACCTTCAACACGATCCGAAAGGCTGGTACCGCGCTGGTCAAAACGGACCAGCTGCACCCGTTCGCCGAGCCAGCGATAAAATTCGGTGAAGATCAGGCTGCATGCCTCCAGTTCGATATTGGAAATCCAGCTGGGTGCTTTCAGCATGGGCAGGCCGCTGCCGGATGCTGTCCAGGCCAGACGGACCCGATCATGGGAGGTCGTGAAGCGGATGGCGGCCTGTTGCAGTGGCTGCAGTCTGCCGGTAGTGACATCGTCACGGGATCGAACCATCAGTCGCATGAAGTCGGCAATACCTCCGGTAGCCTCCAGGTGCCGGTGCTGTGAACCGGGTCATGGAGAGGATCAGTGGATGTGTCTGGTCAGGGATGAATTTTCATAAAAATTTCAGGGTTCTTTCAGGACTGGCATCATCTGCAAAATTATACTGGATGAGGTGTTTCTGGCAATTAATCATGTAAATACAGGGAGGAGATTATGTCTGGCCAGCTGATGGGACTGGGTGTTGCTATCGCTGTCGCTTGTGCGTTTGCCTTGAATGCAGTGGCTGCCGAGCAGAAAACGATGCCGGTTGAAGGGGCTGAACTCCCCTATGTCGTTGAGGGCCAAGGCTCCCCGGTTGTCTTCGTGCACGGCGCAATTTCCGATCTGTGTGCCTGGGATGCTTACCGTCCGTTGATTTCTGTCGATCATCAGTTCATTGCCTATAGCCAGCGTTACTTCGGCACGGGTGACTGGACGGACAAGGGCGAAAATTTTCAGCGTGCCACGCATGTCGGCGATCTGATCAGGTTTGTGGAAGGGCTTGATGTGGGGCCGGTCAATCTGGTGACCTGGTCCTACAGTGGTGAAATCGGCATTAAGGCCATGCTGCAGCGCCCCGAGCTGTTTCGCAGTGCCGTTCATTATGAACCCGTGCTGTCGCCCCTGCTGGCGAACACGCCGGGTGGGGCCAATGCCGGCCATGCCTTTACCCGAAATTTCGGCCCCACGGTGTAGGCCGTGCAGGGAAACCGTCCCGAGGATGCCGGGTTGCGCTTCATTGAGGCAGTCTTTGCATTGAAAGATGGAGGTGCGGTCGGGGAGGCGGGTGAAGTGGTCTGGCGTGAAAACGGGCGTACCATTGCTCCCTTTCTGGCCATGAAAGCATCTGATCCCATCGACTGCCAGACCCTGGGAACCGTACGGACACCTACCCTGGTGGTGCAGGGGGCAGAGTCGTTCACCCAGTTTTCCATCATGGCGGAAACGGTAGGCAGCTGTGTTGCCAACGGCCTGACCGTTACCATGCCGGGAGTCAATCATGACGGTCCCTACCGCAAGCCGGAGCAACTGGCTGCCATGATCAGGCATTTTATCGCCTTGACGGATTGAGATTGCGGTACGCAGAAAGCAATGTACCGGATGACGGTTATACCCACCGTGTGGTGCAAGGCTTTGCGCCCTTCACGCTTCACGGGCTAGAATGCCGGTTTCTGTTGCCTGTCCGGAGTAGCGGTGCGCGTACTTGGAATCGAATCGTCCTGTGATGAAACCGGGGTGGCGGTATACGACACGGATGCCGGTCTGCTGTCCCACCAGCTGTTCAGCCAGATCAGCCTGCATGCTGAATATGGCGGGGTGGTACCGGAACTGGCTTCCCGCGATCATATCCGCCGCCTCACTCCCCTGACACGGGAGGCGCTGCTGCAGGCCGGTCTTGCCCTGCAGCAGCTGGACGGTGTGGCCTATACCGCCGGACCGGGCCTGATCGGTGCCTTGATGACCGGGGCTTCCTTTGCCCGTGCGCTGGCGTTCGGGCTCGGGATTCCGGCACTGGGGGTGCATCACATGGAGGGGCACCTGCTGGCTCCCATGCTGGAGCCGGAGCCACCTGCGTTCCCGTTTGTGGCCCTGCTGGTATCGGGTGGCCATACCCTGCTGGTGGATGTGCCGGCTATCGGGTGCTATGCGATTCTGGGTGAAAGTCTGGATGATGCGGCCGGCGAAGCCTTTGACAAGACCGCCAAGCTGCTGGGGTTGGACTATCCCGGTGGCCCTTTACTGGCGCAGCTGGCAGAACACGGGCGGGAAGGGGCCTACCGTTTTCCGCGCCCGATGACAGACCGGCCCGGCTGCGATTTCAGTTTCAGCGGCCTCAAGACCTTCACCCTGACGACCTGGCAGCAGTCGGCACAGACCGGACAGGATCGGGCGGATATTGCCCGCGCCTTCGAGGACGCCGTGGTGGATACGCTTTTGATCAAGTGCCGGCGGGCGCTGGAGCAGTGTGGTCGCAGGACGCTGGTGGTGGCCGGCGGTGTCGGTGCCAACCGGCAGCTGCGCACCCGTCTGCAGACGCTGGATGCGCAGGTGTATTTCCCCCGTCTGGCGTTCTGTACCGACAACGGGGCCATGATTGCCTATGCCGGGGCCATGCGCCTTCTGCATGGCGCGAGTGATGCACCGGTGATCCGGACACGCCCGCGCTGGCCTTTGAGTGAACTGGAGCCGCTGGCACAGGCTGGGGAGCGGCAGAGTGTTGGCATGTTGCGGGATAATGCCGGTTAAGTTGACATTCATCATGAAAGCCGGTCCGGGATTCTGCTAGGGTAGCTGCCATTGATGCCCAAGGATGAACCATGAGGAAGTACGATCATGCGTAAAATTTCTACTCTTATTGCCATTTTAACCTTGAGCTGGGTGGGACTAGCCCAGGCTGATGATATTGAGGATGGCGCGAGGCTGTACACTGAAAAACTCTGTCTGACCTGCCATGGTGAGCAGGGTGAGAAACCGATCATGCCGGTCTACCCGAAACTGGGTGGCCAGAATGCCGACTATGCACTGGAGCAGATGAAAGACATCAAGAGTGGTGCACGCAGTAACGGCCAGTCGGCTGCCATGAAGGCCATTGTCGCTGCCGTGACGGATGATGAACTGGCCAAGATTGCCAAATACCTGGAAGCCCAGACGCCTGCCGCTGTGGCTGCTGATACCGCCACAGCCGATGGTGCGGCAGCTGATGGCGCTGCGACTGATGGTGCGACAGCTACCCAATAGTCGGTATATCGGAAGTCTGTTTTCCCCTGAATCAAGGCCTGCTTGCGGGCCTTGTTTTTTTGCAGCCTGCTCCGCTCTCCTATCCCAAGGCCCCAGCGACCGATCCTCGGCTTATGTATAAAGCCTACGGTGTGATGACAGTTGGTTATACTGGATAGCCGTTTGCGGCAATCACCCTCCATCCTGGATTCGACATATTCTACTTTTTTATTGTATAGGACTGAACTTGGTTTTCTTCATCGGTACCTAGCGACAGGCGCTGCGAGAACGTCGCGGCGAATTTCAATACCCAATCCGGGACGATCCGGCACCAGAATACCGCCATTGACCAGCGGCGCATCAAAGTCAGCGGTGACCTTGGTTGCCATTTCGCGCACGTCCAGAATGCAGCGCAAAGCCTGTGGCGGCACAGTCTGTCCCAGGTGAGCAAGAGCCGCAAAAGCGACCTGGGAACCCCAGGTTTCCTGCACACTTAACGTAAGGCCCGCACTGAGACACATATCTCGCTGGCGTCGCCCACGGGTTAAGCCACCAGTCTTGGAGATTTTAAGGCCGATACCTTCAGCAGCATCTTCTCCTATCAGCTGCATGATCGAGGCATCATCGGTAGCCAGCTCATCAAAAGTGATCGGGACCGAGGTGCGACGACGCAGGGACAGGGTTTCACGCCAGGTGGCACAAGGGGCCTCCAGCATGAAGTCCAGCCCTTTGGGTAGCAGGTTTAACATGCGCAGTACATGCTCAACGCTCAGGCCGCCGTTGCAATCCACGAGAAAAAATTCACCCGGTTGGGCATCGGCCAGAGAGGCTTCGATGCGTGCCGCGTCCAGCATTGGCCCACCCTCTGCAGCACTGGCACCGACTTTGATGGAGTGTCCTATATAGCCCTGAGCACGAGTTGTGGCCACACGCTGTCGCATATCGTCAGGATCACCTGCGTGGGTAGAATCGATAACCGGCATCGGCTGGTCCGTGCTTCCGCCCAGCAGTTCGCACACCGGCATTCCCACCGCTTTACCAAAGAGATCCCAGCAGGCTACGTCGATTGCCGTTTTGGCATGGAGGTGGCCGGTCAATACCTGATCCATCGTCTCGTTGATACGATCAACCTGACGTGGGTCGCGGCCCAGTAACGAGTCGGCCATTTCGGCGATACCCGCCCGTACACCTCGTGCATGAGAGGCGATGTAATTGGCCCCGAAAGGGGTAGATTCCCCCCAGCCTTGCAGACCGTTATCGGCTTTCAGGCACACCAGGGTGGCATCGAAACTGCTGTAACTGTGCTCACCCGATAGCTTGTAGGTGCCGCCCGCATAGGGCAGGTCAACCTGGTAGACCTCGATCTCACGAATTTTCATCTACATTCTCCTGCGGCGGTACCAGTACCAACTTGCCGGCATAACGTTTGTCGATAAAATCCTGCTGAGCCTGAGTGATGTCGGATAGCGGATAGCTTTGGCTGACAAACGGGCGAATGCGACCTTCTTCGATATAGCGCACGACATTTTCAAACACGGCGTCGTCCTGCCAGGTACAGCCGAAGAAGGACAGGTCTTTCAGGTAAAGGGTACGCAGATCAAATTCCACCAATGGGCCTGCAATGGCCCCGGCAATGGCATAGCGTCCACCTCTGCGCAGCAAGCGCAGCAGCGTGGGCCACTGGGCTCCGCCAACCAGATCGATCACGACGGTTACACTATTTTCACCGAGTGCCTCAATCATATCAGCATCTCGTGTAACGACCTGATCGGCTCCCAAGGCATGAACCTGGTCTGCCTTGCTGGCGCTGCAGAGTGCGATAACGTCTGCACCACGACACTTGGCCAACTGTACGGCGGCGGAGCCAACGCCACCGCTGGCCCCGGTGATCAGGACACGGTCTTTGCTTCCTACGCCGGCTCTGTACAGCATTCCTTCGGCCGTTGAATAAGCGCAGGGAACAGAGGCCAGCTCCACATCACTCCAGTCACTATTGACGGCCCAGGTATCGGCGCTTGGCGCGGTCGTGTATTGCGCAAACCCCCCATCGCACTCAGAGCCATAGGTCCAGCACTCGAAGGGGCGAAAGCCAACCTGGCTACGCAGCATGGTGCGCACCAGTACGCGCTCACCAATACGAGATGAAGCTACCCCTTCACCGACCGCTACCACCTGGCCACAGCAGTCTGCACCTTGAATACGGGGGAAGTGCAAGGGTGTGCCAGACCAGCTGGCGTCTTCGGTTTCGGTCTCGGAAAATCCGCACGCGCACCCTGCATTAGTGTCACGGGTCACTTTTTTTGAGTACCAGCCAATACGCGTGTTGATATCCGTATTGTTGATACCGGCAGCACCGACCCTAATCAGGACTTCGCCTGGACCGGGAGTGGGTACTGCAATATCGGAGCGGTACTCAAGTTGTTCAAATCCGCCATGTCCGTTTAGCAGGACAGCCGTCATGACCTGTGGAATGCTTTGATTGCTCATCGTATCTCTATTTCCTGAGTCTTAGCGTTGTAATGGCTAATGTTGTAGTGGCTCTGAAGCTCAAGCGCTCCATACCAGGCACCCTAGGAAAATGCATTGATTCAATCAAACGAATACTTCTTATAATATAATTCAGGTTTTCTTAATCAAAAGATGCGTCAATATTCTGGCTGATGCCGCGATTGTTAGAGGAGCTTCAGATGCAACCCCTACTGGATCTTGAGTTACTGAGGACCTTTTCCGCCGTCGTCAATGCAGGCGAGTTCAAAAAAGCAGCGGCTACAATCTTTAGATCGCAAGGCCGGGTGGTGTTCAGAATTCTGTGTCAT
>JAGRJD010000080.1 GCA_020442915.1 Thiothrix sp.
CCCCCGTAACCTTACCGTTACGGGGCCTTTTTGTTGGGAGCAAGAATACAGCCAAATGCCGGGCTTTGGATTTTGGGGCCGGATACGGTGTTGGCAGAACGGCGGGAGAAGGGGCTGAGCGAACGGCCTAACGCATCAAACGAAGCGGCTGTAATGAAGCCGGTCCAGCTTCTGAAGTTCGCGGCGGATGTTGCAGGAGCGCTGCATCTGGCAGGTGGCCGGCTGGGCAGCAGGTTTTCGCTTATTGCCTTTGCCGAACAGTTTGAGTTTGATGGCCATGATGAACTACCATAATTTTAGAGCAGGGATTGGTGGGCGAGCATAGGCTCCGCTGTTGCCATTGGCAAGCGCTTATTTTTTGCGGATCGGGTTAGTTATGCTTTCATTTCAGGGTTTGTCATGGAGTCATGACCACTGCCACCGGCTTTGCTGGCCGGGTACCGGATAAGGGGTTATGCTGGCCGGGTGCAGCGGGTTCCGCTCCGGCCCTGCCTGTACATGTTACATACATTTTTTATCTGCAACAATGGACCCGGAGGGCTGGCTTGGGGCAGATGGTGTCATAACCCTTGTAAATCGTCTATCATCTGCAGATGAGCTAGAATTGATAAAAATATGAGGCTTATCCATGATTGAGTTTATTCGTGCCGGTGGCTGGCTGATGTTTCCCATCATCCTGTGCTCGGTCATTGCCATGGCGATTACCATTGAGCGTTTTCTCGCCTTGCGCAACAGCCGGGTCATCTCCCCGGAGGATGTGAGTCTGGCCCGGAAAATGGCAACCGAGGGGCAGGTCAATGAGCAGGCCGTTGAGCGGCTGCGTGGTGGCTCCATCATCGGCAGCGTACTGGCCGCCGGATTTTCAGGCAGCAACCTGCCCCGTCACATCATGAAGGAAAATGTGGAGGAGGCCGGACGCCATGCTGTGCACCGTATGGAACGTTACCTGAATACACTGGGTACCATTGCCGCCATCACACCGCTGATGGGCTTGCTGGGAACCGTACTGGGCATGATCACCGCCTTCAGCAGGATCACCCAGGTCGGTGTCGGGGATCCGGCCACGGTGGCCGGAGGTATTTCCCAGGCACTGGTAACAACGGCTGCCGGCATTTCCGTCGCACTGGTGGCTTTGGTGTTTCATCGCTATTTCAAGGGCCGGGTTGATAATTATGTCGTCAGCATGGAGCAGGAAGCCTTCAAGCTGATCGAGCTGGTGAACCAGAACAACCCGATACGCCCGGCGGCAACACGTCCGGCCCCGGCGGCCCGCCAGCCTGACAATGGCAACCTGAGCCGGGCGGAAGCGGCAATTGCCGCCGCCAAGCGTCGGGCCGGGGTGCAGGCATGAATTTCCGCCCAAGGGAAAAGCAGGCTGTTGATGTCGATCTGACCCCCCTGATTGATGTGGTGTTTCTGCTGCTGATTTTCTTTATGGTCACCACCACGTTTGACCGCAATGCGGAAATCAAGGTAGAGTTGCCAACCGCCAGTACAACGGTCCGTTCTGACCGGAGTGACAAACTGGAGTTGCTGATCGACGGACAGGGACGTTATTACGTCAATGGGCGTGAGGTGCTCAACAGTGAGCCCGAAACCCTGTTTCAGGCCATGACCCAGGTTCTGAATGAAATGGACACCGTTCCCCCCCTGGTGATTTCTGCGGACTCTACCGTCAATTACCAGACTGTGGTGACGGCCATGGATATTGCCGGGCGTCTGGGGCTGACCAACTTCTCACTGGCAACCACCCAATCGGAGCGTAAATAGTCGGGAGGCGCATGACAGCTGGTGACGGTCAACAGACCGGCCTGCAGGTTTACCGCAGGCTGATGCGGTATTCGGTTGTCTACTGGCGCTATCTGGGGCTGGCGGTTATCGGCCTGATCATCGGGGCAATCACCCAGCCCCTGTTTGCCTGGATCATGGGGCCGTTGCTGGACAAGGCCATCATGGCACGGGATCCGGACGTGATCGCCTGGCTGCCTGCCGGGATTCTGGGCATTTTCCTGCTGCGCGGGGTGGCCATGTTCGTGGCCGGTTACTACATGAGCTGGGTGGGGCGCAAGGTGGTGCAGCAGATACGGAGTGAGCTGTTTTCCCACCTGCTGCATCTGCCGGTACACTTCTTCCGTCAGCAGACCTCCGGTAACCTGCTGGCACACCTTACCTATTACACCGACCAGCTGGCGAACACCGCCACCCGTGGCATCACGACCCTGATTCAGGAATCAGCCACCGTCATCGGTCTGCTGGGACTCATGTTCTACCGCAGCTGGCAGCTGACACTGGGGGTGCTGGTCATTGCTCCGGTCATCGCTCTGGTGATCGTCTATGTTACCCGTCGTCTGCGCCGTCTGAGCCATCAGGTCCAAAGCTCAATGGGGGACGTGACCCAGATCGGCAATGAGCTGATCCGGGGCTACAAGGTGGTACGCATGTTTGGTGGTGAACAGTACGAGCAACAGCGTTTTCAGCGTGCCAATGAGCACAATATGGCACTGGAACTGAAACGCATGATCACGGAGCTGCTGAGTGCGCCAGTGGTACAGTTTCTGGTGGCACTGGCGCTGGCTGCCATTATCTGGCTTGCGACCCGTGATGCCACCCTGAGCCAGCTTTCACCCGGTACCTTTATGTCCTTCATGATGGCGATGATTCTGCTGCTGGCCCCGGTGCGCAATCTGACCCAGCTCAACGCCCAGTTGCAGAAGGCCATTGCCGCCGGGGAAAGCATTTTCGGACTGCTGGATCAGCCGCCGGAACAGGACCGGGGCACCCGCACATTAACCCGGGTACAGGGTGCGTTCCAGCTGCAGCAACTGGCATTCTGCTACCCGGACACAGCCCGCCCGGTATTGCAGGGTTTAAGCCTGCGCATCAGGCCGGGGCAGAAAGTTGCGCTGGTGGGAAAGTCCGGCAGCGGCAAGACCACGCTGGTCAATCTGCTGGTCCGTTTCCATGATTATTCACAGGGGGAAATCCGTCTGGATGGTATTCCCCTGCCTGAAATCCGCCTGACCGATCTGCGGCGTCAGTTTGCTTATGTGGGGCAGGAGATTGTGCTGTTCAATGACACTCTGTACAACAATATTGCCTACGGTGAGCTGCGTACCGCCTCACAGGAGCAGGTGAGGGCGGCTGCCGGGGCTGCGCATGCGCTGGAGTTCATCCAGCAGCTGCCGCACGGTTTTGATACCCTGATTGGTGAGGATGGGGTGCTGTTGTCCGGTGGGCAGCGGCAGCGTATCGCCATTGCCCGGGCGATTCTGGCAGATGCACCGGTACTGATTCTGGATGAGGCCACCTCTGCACTCGACACTGAGTCCGAGCGCCATATTCAGGCGGCACTGGATCACCTGCTGCAAGGGCGTACCACGTTCATGATTGCGCACCGCCTGTCCACGATTGAAAATGCCGATCTGATTCTGGTGTTGGACAATGGCCGACTGGTGGAGTCAGGAACGCACGCCGAACTGCTGGCCGTCCAGGGGCAGTATGCACGCCTGCATGCACTCCAGTTTCACGACCCGGAAGCTGTCTGACCCATGAGCACGGGAATGTCGGCCCTCAAACTGAAAACAGGGCTGATCCATTGGCTGGAGCAGCTCTGGTACGGCTCCCGCCCTGTGGCGCGTACCCTGCTTTATCCATTGAGCTGCCTGTTCTGCCGGCTGGCCGGCTGGCGCCGGCACTACCTGCAGGTGCGCAGTCAGCCCTTCCCGGTGCCGGTTGTTGTGGTTGGTAACATCAGTGTGGGAGGTACCGGCAAAACCCCGCTGACCATGGCGCTGGTGGCACTGTTGCGCGAGCAGGGCTGGCATCCCGGCATTGTCAGCCGTGGCTACGGACGGGATGAGGCCGATACCTTGCGCACCGTCACGCATACAACCCCGGTGGTGCTGGCCGGGGATGAAGCCCTGCTGATGGCACAGGAAACCGGGGTACCGGTGGTGGTTGCCGCCCGGCGCACGGAGGCAGTGACAGCGCTGCTGGCCAGACATGACTGTGATGTGATACTGGCCGATGACGGGCTGCAGCACTACCATCTGCACCGGGATATGGAAATTGCGGTGGTGGACGGGGTGCGCCGGTTCGGCAATAGGCTGTGCCTGCCGGCCGGGCCGTTGCGTGAGCCGGTGGCCCGACTGCGGGACTGTGATTTTGTGGTCTGTCAGGGCAACCCGGAGCCGGGTGAGTACCGCATGATACTGGAGGGCGGGCGATGTCACGCGGTGGT
The DNA here is from genome assembly GCA_020442915.1 of Thiothrix sp. GTDB lineage: Bacteria > Pseudomonadota > Gammaproteobacteria > Thiotrichales > Thiotrichaceae > Thiolinea. The sequence goes on from JAGRJD010000080.1 coordinate 4,241, forward strand.
GGACCCGCTCCGGACCCTGCCCCTGTCAGCGTTATGCGGGCAGGCGGTGCATGTGGTGACCGCCATCGGCCATCCGGCCCGTTTCCAGCTGGCCCTGCAGCAGGCCGGGTTACTGTGCCGACTGCATGCCTACCCGGACCATTACCGTTTTCGGGGGATGGAGTGGTGCTTTGAGGATGACTGGCCGGTGCTGATGACAGCAAAAGATGCGGTAAAATGCCGTCACCTGGTTGGTGCACAGGCGAATGTCTGGTACCTGCCAGTGCGGGCGATACTGCCCCCCGGGTTCACACATGCATTTTTGCAGCGCCTGAAAACGGCTGCTGGCCATTCTGGAGAGAAAACTGATGGATAAACGACTGCTCGACATTCTGAGCTGCCCGGTCACCAAGGGTAAGCTGATTTATGACCGTAAAGCCCAGGAGCTGGTTTCCCGCTCGGCCCGGCTGGCCTATCCGATCCGGAACGGTATGCCGGTGATGCTGGAAGAGGAGGCCCGAACGCTGACACAGGAGGAACTGGAGCAGCTGCCGACATGAAGCCGGTGCTGGTGATTCCGACCCGTTACGCCTCCACCCGTCTGCCGGCCAAGGCACTGCGCCGGATTCATGGCAAGCCGCTGGTGCAGCATGTGTACGAGCGTGCGCTGGCGGCACCGGGATTTGAGCAGGTGCTGATCGCCACCGATGATGAACGCATTCAGGTGGTGTGTGAAGGTTTCGGGGCCGAAGTGTGCATGACTGCTGTCAGCCATGAAAGCGGCAGTGATCGCCTGGCGGAGGTGGTACGCCGGCAGGGCTGGGCGGATGAGCGCATTGTCGTCAACCTGCAGGGTGATGAGCCACTGACGCCGGTTGCCAACCTGTGCCAGCTGGCCGTCAACCTGGACCGGCACCCCGAGGCCATGATCGCCACCCTGGCCACACCACTGCAATCGACACATGAGCTGGCGGACCCGAATGTGGTCAAGGTGGTGCGTGATCATCAGGGCATGGCCCTTTATTTCAGCCGGGCACCGATACCGTTCCAGCGGGATGCCGGGCGTGCCGACAGTCTGGACGTGAGCGGCTATGCCCTGCGTCACCTGGGGATGTATGCTTACCGTGCTGCCTTTCTGAAAGCATTTTCCGGGCTGAAACCCTGTGTCTTGGAACAGTTGGAAAAGCTGGAACAGCTGCGAGCCCTGTACTACAGCTATCCCGTGCATGTGGCTATTGCACGGGAGATACCGGGTCCGGGTGTGGATACCGAGGCTGACCTGCAACAGGTCGCGGCTTTGCTGGCAGCGTCGGCGGAGCTGTGATGACTGGAAGCCGGTGGCTGGATCAAATTGATCTGGCCCAGCTTCTCCGGACACGGTAAGAAGTGAGTACACGCTGTACTTGATCTTGAGGTGAACCATGAAAACCGCAAAAACCAGCAAAAAATCTTATACCCGCCAAATTGATGTGGTTAGACTATCCCGGACACACGAAGACAAGTATCGTTGACGTGAACGAAGGAAACCACCAGGAAGCAAGCCGCCAAACCACCGTACGCCGCCGAGTTTAAGGAGTCAGCCGTCCAACTGGCCGTGGAGGGGGGTAAAAGTATCGCCCGGACAGCCCGGGAGCTGGGGGTCAATGAAAATACCCTGAACACCGGGATCAACCAATACCACCGCAAGCCAGCCTCGACGTCCAAAGCCGTTAACCCGCAGCATCTTTACGATGAGCTGAAGGAATTACGCAAGGAAAACAAACGCTTGAAGGAGGAGCGTGATCTGTTAAAAAAAGCGGCGGCGTACTTTGCGCGCGAAAGCGAGTGAAGGACGCCTTTATGAAAGCCGCCGGGTTCAGGAAGACCGGCGATTCCGCGAAAAAGTGCGCGACTTTTATCAGGTCAGCCAGCCATGCCATGGCGCACGCCGGATACGCAAAGACCGGCAGGACGACGGGGAAGTGGTCAGTCGTGCCCGTGTTGGCCGGCTGATGAAGGAGCAGAACCGGACCAGCAAGGTGAAGCCTGCTTTCCAAGTGACCACGGACGCTAATCAGACCTTACCTGTCGCTCCCCATCACCTGAACCGGC
>JAGRJD010000081.1 GCA_020442915.1 Thiothrix sp.
AGGGTGGACTTGCCGACATTGGGGCGGCCCACCAGGGCAAGGGCAGGTTTCATGAGGTCTGTTTACTGCAGGCTGTAGGCGGCCAGTAGGCCGCCCTTGCCAAAAGTGTAAATCACATTGCCGTCCGCCAGTGGTGGCACGCTGTAACCGGCAGGGTCACCACGCAGACGGGCATAGATCAGGGCATCCTGCTGTGAAATCCAGTGCAGGTAGCCTTCAAAATCCCCGAGTACCAGATAATTGCCACTCAGGGTCGGTGCGGTCGGGCGGCGGTATTGCAGGTCGTCCTGTTTCCAGATGGGGGCACCGGTCTGGGGATTGAGCTTCCATACATCACCGTTCTGTTCGGTGACGTACAGGCCGCTGGCATCGGCGTCCAGGCCCGTGCTGGTGGAAAACGGGCGTTCCCAGGCAAGCTGGCCGTCCTGCAGGTTGATGCCGGCCAGCCTGCCGCCATAGGCTCCGGCAAACAGGGCCGAACCCACCACCTTGATGCGTCCGTCCACATCCGTGATACGGTCCCGTTCACTGGGGCCACGTGCCGCAGATAGCAGTGTCTCCCAGACCGGTTTGCCACTGCCCAGTTCAAAGGCCGCCAGGGCGCCGTTGTCAAAGCCGGCCACGACGAGGGTGCTGACGACGACCGGCACCCCGGTGCCATACAGGGTCAGGCCATCCGGTGCCGAACGGGTCTGGCTCCAGAGCAGCTCCCCGGTCTGGCTGTCCAGTGCATTCAGGCTGCCGTCAATACTGCGGAACAGGGCACGGCCATTGTGAGGGGCGGCCACGGACTGGATTTCACTGTTGAGCTTTTCGACCCAGCGCACGGCACCATTGGTGGCATCCAGGGCGATGGCATTGCCATTGTCGGTACCCACCAGTATCAGTCCGTCAGCACCATTGACACCTGCACTGATGGTATTGTCCACCGGTGTGCTCCAGCGCGGGGTGCCGGTCTGCTTGTCAAAAGCCCGCACCTGGGAGCCGGCTGCCACAATGACTTGCTGGCCGTCCACCCAGGGGTACAGTTTGAGTTCCTTCCCTGCGTTGCCAGAACCGAATGTCCAGCTCAGCCTGCCGGCAGATGAGCGGCTCTGGTCCAGACCAACCGACCACAGGGTACGAACCGTATGGGCCGCTTTCAGTTCCTTGAGCGCCTTGGGCGGGTCAAGCGGAACGGCTTCATTGGTATCGTCCTTGTTGTTGAGGAAGCCACAGCCTGACAACAGGCTGGCTGCCAGCAGCAGCCCGGACAGCAGGCCGGTACGCAGCATGATCATCAGGCTTTCTTATCCTCGGGCAGGTTGTCGAGCTTGAGCTGGATCAGGTCGCTGGAGCTGTCGCTGTTGGTGACGATGGCGCGCTGGTAGGCGGTGCGGGCCTTGCCGGTTTCGTTTCTGGCGGCATGGATGTCGCCGCGCAGTTCCTCGCGCAGGGACTCATAGGCCGCCGGGTAGTCGGTCTGATCCACCAGGGCGAGCGCCTCGTCCGCCTTGCTGTCGGCAAGCAGTACCCGTGCCAGGCGCAGGCGGGCGATATCCCGGTATTCCGCTTCCTTGGTGTTATCAGCCACCCAGCGCAGCGAGCCGGCGGCATTGGCATAATCCCCTTCCGCCGCGTAGTTCTTGGCACTTTCCAGCATGGCCATGGCGGCATACGGTGTGGAAGGATAACCCTCCTGCAGCTCGGTCATGTATTGAACAGCCTCGTCATGCGATGTGGTCTGCTGGGACTTGCTGTACAGCAGTGAGGCCGACTCGGCGGTATTGATCTTGTGCTCGTTCCAGTACTGCCAGCCGAACAGGCCTGCAATCGCCAGCCCCACGCCAGCCATGACGGAGATGCCGTTTTCGCGCCACCAGGCCCGCAGTTCTTCCGCTTTTTCTTCATCGGTTTTGAGATGTTCAGCCATGTAAAGCCCTTGCCAATTCCAATCTGTTGATTAATCTTGATTATTACCCGGCTGCCAGCCTCATGACAACCGGCTTTGCAATTCTGCTGCCAGATTGTCGAGGGTAAGGCTTTGCTGTTCAGCCTCACTGTCACGCAGGGGTTTGAGCGTGATCTGCCCGTGTGCCAATTCATCCGCGCCCAGAATCAGGGCATAAAGCGCTCCGGATTTGTCAGCGCGTTTCATCTGGGTCTTGAAGCTGCCACCCCCGGCATTGCAGGTCAGGCGCAATGCCGGCAGGGCCGAGCGCAGGCGTTCTGACAGGATCAGCCCCTGCTCAACCGCCTGCTCCCCGGCCATGACCAGGTAAAAGTCGGTATTTTCCGGCTCCGGCTGGCTGCCCTGGGCCTGCATCAGCTCCAGCAGGCGCTCGGTACCCATGGCGAAGCCGCAACCGGCGGTCGGTTTGCCACCCAACTGTTCCACCAGCCCGTCATAGCGCCCGCCCCCACAAACCGTGCCCTGTGAACCCAGTTCCTCGGTGATCCACTCAAATACGGTATGGGTATAGTAATCCAGCCCGCGCACCAGACGCGGATTGATGCGGTATTCAATCCCCATGCCATCCAGCAGGCGGCGCAGGCCGGCAAAATGGGCATCCGACTCCGGGTCCAGGTGATCGTGCAGGTTGGGTGCAGCCTCCACCAGCGCCCGCAGGTCCGGATTCTTGGTATCCAGAATACGCAGCGGGTTGGTGTGGAGGCGTCGTTTCGAATCTTCATCCAGCTGGTTTGCGTGGGCGGAAAAATAATCTACCAGCAGCCGGCGATAGGCGGCACGGGATGCCGGAACACCCAGCGAATTGATTTCCAGGCGGATATTGGCAAGGCCGAGCCGCTCCCACAGTCGGGCTGTCAGGGCAATCAGTTCAGCGTCGATGTCCGGACCGGGAATGCCGAAGGTTTCGGCCCCGAACTGGTGAAACTGGCGATAGCGGCCTTTCTGCGGGCGCTCATAACGGAACATGGGGCCGCTGTACCACAGGCGTTGCTGCTGGTTGTGCAGCAGGCCATGCTGGATGCAGGCGCGCACGCAGCTGGCCGTACCTTCCGGACGCAGGGACAGGCTTTCCCCGTTGCGGTCCTTGAAGCTGTACATTTCCTTTTCCACAATGTCAGTCACTTCACCCACACCGCGGTGGAACAGCTCGGTCTGCTCCAGCAGGGGCATGCGGATTTCCTGATAGCCATATTCGGCCAGCAGGGTGGATACCGTCTGTTCCAGATGCTGCCAGGCAAAAGCAACGTCCGGCAGGATGTCGTGCATTCCGCGAATGGATTGGATGTTTTTCAGCATGAGTCAGTCGATCCTGAAATTGGAGACGTTTCCTCGGGTATGGGACTGATGGTTGTAGACCTGGCCATTCAGAAGCACGCGCACGCCCGCCGCATTGCCGATCTTGAAAACCAGAGGGGTCCGGGCCTTGAAGGCTTTCCAGGTGTTGGGGGAGTTGAGGGCCTCAAACAGGCGTTTGCCATTGCCATCCTTGACCTGCATCCAGACTTCCTGACTGAATTCAAGGCGTACTGAAACCTCGCCGTCAATCGGCTGCTGGAAATCGTTGGTGACGGCAACCGAGGGCTGGGTCGGGCTGGCCTGGGTGGGGGCCACTGCCGCAGTGGTGCCGGCACCGGTGGCTGTGCCTGGGGGATTGCTCGTATCGGCGCTGCTGCCATCTGCCGTCTGGGTGCTGCCGGTGCTGACAGCCGCAGTGGTGGATGTGTCAGCAGCGGGGGCCACCGCTGTATTGGCCGGATTGTCCGCAGCGGCTGCCGTGCCGGTTTCACCACCTTCCGGTCCGGCAGTGGTGGTCTGTAGCGTACTGTTGCCGGAGACGCCGGTAACACCGGCCCCCATGGCCTCGTCACCCTCATCTTCCGGTGGCGGGGCGCTGTCTGCGCCACTGTCGGGATCAGCAGCTGCATCCGACGGGTCCTCGGCGGTATCCTGAATACCCGCCGGGGTGGCCGTCTGAGGGTTGTCCGGCTGTTCGTCCGGGGTGTCGCTGCCCAGGGGCGGGGTGGCCAGTGCCAGCTGGTGGGCACTCTGGTCGGGGGCGGGTGCCGGGGTGTCATTCCGGCTGCTGGCCTGCTCTGTGGATGCTGCCTGACCGGGACGCTGGATCTGGCCCACACCGGCTTCGACCGGGGCGTTCAGGGGCTGGGATTCAGTGGTCGGGCGTGAAAAGTTTTCCCAGGTATCACTGGCCCATTCGGTGATCCCCGGAATCATGGACAGCAGGCCGAGGAACAACACCAGTCCGGACAGGGCGATCAGCTTGACCGTGCTCGGTGACATGGGCTGTTTGGCCGCCACCCGGTTCAGCGGTGTGGCTGGTGAGTAACTGATATCATCCGGGTTGCCGCCGCGCAGGCGTTCGTAGGCGGTGATCAGGGGGGCAGGGTCGGTATCGGCCAGACGGGCATAGCTGCGCAGGTAGCCGCGTACATAGGGCGGTTCAGGCAGTTCGGCCAGCTTTTCACTTTCCAGGGCCTTGAGGACATGCAGGGGTAGGCGCATCTCGCTGGCCGCCTGCTCCTGGGTCAGATCGGCACTGGCGCGGCACTGCCGGAGGCGTCCACCGAGATCGTCCTGTGCCAGTGGCGTATCCGGCACAGCACCGGCCTTGTCTGTGGTCTGGTTTTCAGCGGATTCTTCCATGTCTGTCAAAGTGCTGTCCGTCACGCCCTACTCCAATACTCAGTTTAGTTCATTCGCCTCGGGGCTGGCCGGGAAACGTGCCAACAGGCGGTTGGCACAGTTTTCCGCCTTGTCGTTTTCATGCAGGCTCTGGTGTATCCGGTAACACAATAACAGGGTTTCCGGGCTGCTGGGAGCCTGCTCATTATAGCGGTAAAGAAAAGCCTGTGCCTTGGCATTTTCATTTTGTTCATGAGCCAGCTGGGCCAGATTGTAAAGTGCCAGCGGGAATTTGTCGTTGTAGGTCAGGGCTTTGCGGAAATAGGCTTCTGCGGTGTCTTTTCTGCCCTGTTTCTCCAGGCAGATGCCGGCGTTGGTATAGGCAAATTCCGGTGTTTTGTACAGCGGGTCGCCGGCGGCACGCAGAAATGCGTTTACTGCTTCAGTATGCTGGCCTTGCTTGCATAAAAAGGTACCAAAATTATTTAAAAGTTCCGGGTTCTTGCCATCCTGTTTCAGTGCCAGCCGGAAATAGCGATTGGCCTGATCATCGCGCCCCAGCTTTTCCTGCAGCAGGGCATAATAATGTTGGGCCATGCTGGAATTGTGATCTTTTTTCAGGGCTTTTTCCAGGTATTCCTTGGCCAGGTCGTAACGCCCGCGCTGCAGGTAGCCCGCCCCCAGTTTGGCATTGTATTCAGCCGCCTTGGCGCGATCCGGTTTGCCGGAAGAGGAGGTGGTGGTGCAGCCTGCCAGGTGGAGCGGCAGCATGAATGACAGCAACAGTGTTGCCAGTAAGGGAATTGTTTTCATTGTTGATCAACCCTGTTCCAGGCGCGCGAAATGCACCTCCCTGCGGCTGCGGTCGTTAACCTGCCCGGCCAGCTGCCCACAGGCGGCGTCAATATCGTCACCCCTTGTTTTTCTGATGGTGACAGTATAACCCGCCTGGATCAGAATGTCCTGGAAGCGGTGTATACGGTTGTTGCTGGAGCGCCGGTAGCGGGTGTCAGGGAATGGGTTGAAGGGTATCAGGTTGATTTTTGAGGGAATATCGCGTAACAGGCGGGCCAGTTCCCGGGCCTCGTTTTCGCTGTCGTTTACGCCTTCCAGCATGACGTACTCCCAGGTGATGTGCTTGCGCTGGGTGGTTTTCCTGTCCACAAAGCGCCGGCAGGCCGCTATCAGTTCGGCAATCGGGTATTTGCGGTTCAGCGGAACCAGTTTGTCGCGGATGGCATCATTCGGTGCATGCAGGGAGACCGCCAGTGAGACATCCAGGGTGTCTGCCAGCCGCTCCAGGGCCGGCAGTACCCCCGAAGTGCTGACGGTGACACGCCGGCGGCTCAGGCCATAGGCATGGTCATCCATCATCAGTGCCAGCGTCGGAATCAGGTTGTCCAGATTGAGCAGGGGTTCGCCCATGCCCATCATCACGACATTGGTGATCACCCGGTCTGCACGCGGGTTCTGCTGCAGGCTGCGCCGTGCCACCCACAGCTGGCCGATCATTTCCGCCAGGGTCAGGTTGCGGTTGAAGCCCTGGCGGGCGGTGGCGCAGAAGGTGCAGTCCAGCGCACATCCCACCTGTGAGGATACGCACAGGGTGCCGCGCTCGCCTTCCGGAATGAAGACGGTTTCGATGGCGTTGCCGTCATCAAGCCGGAACAGCCATTTGCGGGTACCGTCTGCCGATTCCCTGTCGAGCATGACCTGCGGTGCCCGAATCTCGGTTTCTTCCTTGAGCCGGGTACGCAGGGGCTTGCTGATGTTGCTCATCTGGTCCACGTCATCCACCATCAGCTGGTGCAGCCACTTGATGATCTGGGTAGCCCGGAAGGGTTTTTCACCCATGTCCACAAAGTACTGTTTCAGTGCTTCATGGCCGAAGTTCAGCAGATTGGTCTTGCGGACCGGTTTGGACGTGCTCATCAGTAGTGTCGGTCCCTTGTGGGCGCGGGTGGCGGATCAGCGGGTACGTGGACAAAGGCCGTCATTGCCGAAAAAGAAGTCGATCTCGATGCCGGCATTTTCCAGACTGTCGGAGCCATGTACGGCATTTTCGTCTATGCTTGAGGCAAAGTCGGCGCGAATGGTACCGGGGGCGGCATCCTTGGGGTTGGTGGCACCCATCAGTTCACGGTTTCTGGTCACGGCATTTTCGCCTTCCAGTACCTGAACCATGACCGGACCGGAAGTCATGAAGCTGACCAGGTCCTTGAAAAACGGGCGCTCGCGGTGGATGGCATAGAAACCCTCCGCCTGTTGCTGGCTCAGCTGCAGCATGCGGGCTGCCACAACCTGCAGGCCGGCGTCCTCAAAGCGCTGATAGATTTTTCCGATCACGTTTTTGGCCACGGCGTCCGGCTTGATGATGGAAAGGGTGCGCTCTTGTGCCATGATTTTTGTCTCCAGTGTCTTGAAAATGGGATATAAACTATAATGCGGCGCAATTGTATAGCCTGCACACCCTGCAGGCAAACGGCTTATCGGGTTTTGCCCTGACCGGCCTGCCGGTAGTGGGGGACCTGGAAGAAATACGCCCGGGCGGCAGAAAGTCCGGCCTGTCACACATGACTTTCATGTCGGAGCGGGCTTTGAACAAGCTTGGGCACCATGCGAAATGACCCAGAGGATAAAAACCAGATGTTATTGTTTTTGAGTAGACACGGGCTGCGAGCGGGGATTCTGCTGGCCGCCATGCTGTACGCATCAGTGGCAGGGGCCAACCAGAATTCACCATTGGGTACCAATACCAATGAGTTGAGTGAGGAAGATGCCAGTGTCCCGTTTGTGGACCTGTTCCGTTCGGCGATGGCGTTTGAGGATGCCCGTCCCTGGCTGACCGGCAATAATGTGCAGCTGGATGCCAATGGCTGGCCGGCGCGCCTGAATGGCCAGACTGCCGGTTCGCGCTTTCTGAGCCATATGCCGCCGGCGGCCATCCCTGCCGGCAACTACACCGTGCTTTATAACGGCCAGGGTAAAATCCAGTATGGCGGTGATGCGCGGCTGGTCCAGAGCCAGCCTGGCCATGATATCATTTCCCTGCAGCCGGGTCCGGACAACAAATATGACGCCACCCTGCGCATCATGGAGTCCAGTCCCAACAACTATATCCGCGACATCCGTATTCTGCCGCCTGGTGGCATCTGTGCCAACAACCCCTATCAGCGGGTGGCGGATGCCAGTGCCTGCCGGGGCAATTTCCAGTCTTTTGTCCAGCATTACGCCCAGATACTGTTCAATCCCGACTTTCTGAATTACATGAAGGATTTCAAGGTGATCCGTTTCATGGGTTTCAGCGGGGTCAACAATGACCCCGAGCGCGGCTGGAACGAGCGCCAGCAGGTCCAGCATGCCACCTGGGGCGGGAACAAGGGTAACCGGGGGGCACCGATTGAGATTCAGATTGAATTGGCCAATCGCCTGAATGCCCATCCCTGGTTCACCCTCCCGCATGCGGCAGACGACAATTATGTGCGCCAGTTCGCCCAGCTGGCCCGGCAACGCCTGCGCCCCAACCTGCGCCCGCATATCGAGTACAGCAACGAAACCTGGAACTTCATCTTCCTGCAGGGCAACTATGTGCGTGACATGGGTATGGCCCGGCGCCTGGATACCAACAAGAACCGGGCCGGCTACCGTTATTATTCCGAGCGTTCGGTGGAAATTTTCCGCATCTGGGAGCAGGTATTCGGTGGCCCCCAGCGGCTGGTGCGTATCCTTTCCGGCTGGACCATCAACGAGGAGGTGGCCAATATCGTGCTGGGGCACAAGGATGCCTACAAGTATGCGGATGCGTTTGCCATTGCCCCGTATTTCTTTGGTGACCACCAGTCCATCCGTCTGGTGCGCAGCCTGAACGAAACTTTCCGCCTGATGACGGATGACAGCTACCGTTATTCCATCAACAACGTACTGGGATTCATCCGCAAGCAGAAGGCGATTGCCGACAAGTACGGGGTGAAGCTGATGGCTTATGAAGGCGGGCAGGGGCTGGTCGATTTCAAGACCACCAGCGACATGGAGCCGCCGAATCCGTTCCTGTATGAAGCCAACCGCCATCCGCGCATGGAGCAGTTCTACAACCAGTTTCTGGCAGGCTGGAAGCGTGAGGGCGGCACCCTGTTCATGCACTATACCGCACCGCGCACTTATCGCCGCTACGGCTCCTGGGGTAGCAAGGAGTACATCACCCAGCCGTTGAGCCAGGCACCCAAGCATCGTGCCCTGCTGAACTTCATTCGCAGCAATCCATGCTGGTGGGCGGGTTGCCAGAACTGAGGAACCGGGGGCGCTGAGTTCCCCCCGGATGCTTCCCGGCCTCCTCGCCCTGGATAAAGGCGGGGGGGCTTGTTCATCAGGGAAGGGAAGTGACTTACCGGCCTGCCAATGGCCCGGCTTCCCGGATGGTGTCACTCACACCGTCGGCATAACGGGCAAAGTTGGCGTGAAAGGCCTGAGCCAGCTGTTCGGCTTTCTGCTGGTAGGCGGCCTGGTCAGACCAGGTGGTGGCAGGGTCCAGTACCTCGTCGGGCACATCCGGGCAGCTGACCGGAACATGCAGCCCGAATACCGGGTCCAGCCGGGTTTCCACCGTTTTCAGGTCGCCGCGCAGGGCCGCATTCAGCATGCTGCGGGTGTGGCTGATTTTCATGCGCTGGCCGACGCCATACGGGCCACCGCTCCAGCCGGTGTTGAGCAGCCAGCAGGATACGTCATGCTCGCTGATCTTTTTGCCCAGCAGGTCCGCATAGACCGATGGATGCAGGGCCATGAAAGGCGCGCCGAAACAGGTGCTGAAGGTGGTGGTGGGTTCGGTGACACCCTTTTCGGTGCCGGCCACTTTGGCGGTGTAACCTGAAATGAAATGGTACATGGCCTGTGCCGGGGTCAGTTTCGAGATCGGCGGCAATACCCCGAAGGCATCACAGGTCAGCATGATGATGTGTTGCGGATGACCGGCCTTGCCGGGGAACAGGGCATTCGGAATCTGGCTGACCGGGTAGCAGGCGCGGGTATTTTCCGTGACACTGCCATCAAACAGATCCAGCTCGCGGCTCTGTTCGTCCATGACCACGTTTTCCAGCACGGTACCGAAAGTCCGGGTAGTGGCGTAGATCATCGGCTCCTGCTGCGGTGACAGGTTGATGACCTTGGCATAGCAGCCGCCTTCCAGGTTGAAGACGCCCTGATCCCCCCAGCCGTGTTCGTCGTCCCCGACCAGTTTGCGCTCCGGGTCTGCAGACAGGGTGGTTTTGCCGGTGCCGGAGAGTCCGAACAGGATGGCGACATCACCCTTGCTGCCGACATTGGCGGAGGCGTGCATGGACATGATGCCCCGGCGTGGCAGCAGGTAGTTGAGCACCGAGAAAATGGATTTCTTGATCTCGCCGGCATAGTGGGTGCCGCCGATCAGGACCAGCCGGCGGGTGAAGTCCAGCAGGACAAAGGTGCCGGAGTGGGTGCCGTGGCGTGCCGGGTCGGCCTGCATGTCCGGAGCATGCAGCACGGTGAAGCGCGGCTCGTCGACAGTCAGGGTACGGTTGAGATCATCCGGGCAGATGAAGATGTTGCGCGCAAACAGCGAGTGCCAGGCGTGCTGGGTGATGATGCGTACCGGCAGCTCGGTCTGCGGGTCGGCACCGGCCAGCAGGTCCTGTACGAAAATCTCCTTGCCTTTGAGAAATGCGGCCATGTCGATCAGCAGACGCTCGAAATGTTCGCTGCTGATGCTGCGGTTGACTTCTCCCCACCACACCGTGTCGCGGGTCTCTTCGTCCTTGACGATGAACTTGTCATTGGGGGCCCGGCCGGTAAAGGTGCCGGTGTTGACCACCAGGGCTCCGCCGGTGCCGACCCGGGCTTCCCGGTTGCGGATGGAGGTTTCAAACAGGGCCGGAGCCGACAGGTTCCAGTGAATCTGTGATACGGCTTTCAGGCCCAGGGTGTGCGCCAGATACTCAGACAGGTTTGCAATACTCATGGTGTCGACAAAAATGATTGGCTTGGTGAAAGGAAGATTGATTATAAGTTAAATTGTCGACAATGAAAGGATATTCTCCCGCTGTGGCGGGCTGAATTCCTGCTGCGCTTCCCGCTGGCTAATATGTTATCCTGCACAAATGGAAAATCAGTACCTTACCCAGACACGTTTTGACACGTTCAAACTTGCTCCCGGCATTCTCCAGTCCCTGCAGGATGCCGGTTTTGAATACTGCTCCCGGATTCAGGCCGAGAGTCTGCCCCTGAGTCTGGCGGGCAAGGATGTGACCGGACAGGCCCAGACCGGTACCGGCAAAACCGGTGCCTTTCTGGTCGCGGCCTTTCAGCGCCTGTTGAGCCAGCCGGTGGCTGATCCGCAGCCTGGCCTGGTACGCTGCCTGATCATGGCGCCGACCCGCGAGCTGGCCCTGCAGATTGCCCGCGATGCCGAAACCCTGGGGAAGCACACCGGCCTGCGCAGCGTGATCGTCTACGGCGGGGCCGGTTACGAGCAGCAGCGCCGCCAGTTCGAACAGCCGGTCGACCTGCTGATCGGTACGCCGGGGCGCATCATCGACTACTGGAAACAGAGGGTGTTCACCCTGAAGCAGGCCCAGGTGATGGTGCTGGATGAGGCGGACCGCATGTTCGACATGGGCTTCATCCAGGATGTCCGCTACCTGCTGCGCAAGCTGCCGCCACCGACCGAACGCCTCAACATGCTGTTCTCGGCCACCCTGTCGCACAAGGTGCTGGAACTGGCTTATGAGCATATGAACAGCCCGGCCACCGTCAAGGTCGAAGCCCAGTCGGTCAGTGCCGACAATATCCATGAGTTTGTCTACCTGCCGGCCAACAAGGAAAAGATTCCGCTGCTGGTGGGGCTGATCCGCAAACTGAATCCGCAGCGGGCGATTGTGTTTGTGAATACCAAGCATGGCGCCGAACGCATTGAAGGCTACCTGCTGGGTAACGGCATCGGAGCAGCCCTGATTTCCGGTGATGTCCGCCAGAAGAAGCGCGAGCGCCTGCTGAAGGAGTTTGCTGACGGTCAGCATCAGGTACTGATTGCCACTGACGTGGCGGCACGCGGGCTGCATATTCCGGATGTTTCACACATCTTCAACTTCGACCTGCCCCAGATCGCCGAAGATTATGTGCACCGTATCGGGCGCACGGCCCGGGCCGGGGCTTCAGGCGAGGCGCACAGCTTTGCCTGTGAGGATACGGCGTTTTACCTGCCTGAAATCGAGGAATATATCGGCAAGCCGATTCCGGTGGTGGCCATTGAGCCCGAGCTGCTACCGGTGCTGGAGCGCCCCCGACGCATTCAGCGCGACCGGGTCGAAAGTGGCCGGCGGCATTCCGGACGTGGCGGGCGGGAGGGTGGCCGTGACGGCAGGCGTGAGCGCCGGCCTCGGAGCGAAGCAGCGGCGGATGGCGGAGAAGCTGGCACACGCACGGCCCGGCAGCGGCGACAGCAGGGGGCTTCTGCACCTGCTGCCGGTGATGGTGGTGCCGGTACGGCCACTCCCGTGGCACCGGCGGTGGAGGTCATGGCTTCCCTGAATCCGTCCGGGGTTGCCGAGACCGGTGCACCGGCCACCGGGGCTGCTGCAGTGGTGGATGAGCGCGGTAAAAAGAAGCGCAGGCGGCGCCGGCAGCGTCCCAAGAGTGCCGGGGATGGCAATGCGCCCGGTGCGGTGGCCGGAAATACCCCGGTTTGAGTCCGGGTTTCAGCGGTGGGACCGAACCGGTCGTTATCATCCATTGGTATGGATGATCGGTTTTTTAGTGAATAGCCAGCACAACAGGAGAAGGCGGGAATAATGTCCAGGGTATTGATCATTGGGGCCGGTGGGGTGGGACAGGTGGTGACCCACAAATGTGCACAGTTGCCGGCGGTGTTTTCCGACATCACGCTGGCCAGCCGGACCGAGTCCAGGTGCAAGGCCATTGCTGCCCAGCTGCAGCGTCCGATCCGGACGGCACAGGTGGATGCCGACAGGGTGCCGGAGCTGGTGGCCCTGATTCGGGAAGTCCGGCCTGAGCTGGTGATCAATGTCGCGCTGCCGTATCAGGACCTGAGCATCATGGATGCCTGTCTGGAGACCGGCGTGCATTATCTGGATACTGCCAATTACGAGCCGCCTGATGTCGCCAGGTTCGAGTACAAATGGCAGTGGGCCTATCAGGACCGTTTTGAAAAAGCCGGGCTGATGGCTTTGCTGGGTTGCGGTTTTGATCCCGGTGCAACGAATGGCTTTACCGCCTACGCAGCCAGGCATTATTTCGATGAAATCCATACCCTTGATATTATTGATGTCAACGGTGGCGACCATGGATATCCGTTTGCCACCAACTTCAATCCCGAGATCAATATCCGGGAAGTGACAGCTGAATGCCGGCACTGGGAAAACGGTGAATTTGTCACAACGCCTGCGATGTCGCTGAAGCAGTCCTTTACCTGTCCTGATGATGTCGGTACCTACAATATCTATCGCCTGTACCACGAGGAGCTGGAGTCACTCAGCCGGCACTTCCCGAGCCTGAACAAGGCGCAGTTCTGGATGAGCTTCGGCGACAGTTACCTCAGGCACCTGGAGGTGCTGGGCAATGTGGGCATGACCGGCATCGAACCGGTGGTGTTCAATGGCACCGAGATCATTCCGATCCAGTTTCTGAAGCAGCTGCTGCCGGACCCGTCCACGCTCGGGGCGCGTACGGTGGGCAGGACCTGTATCGGCTGTTATGTAACCGGCATCAAGGATGGTCAGCCGAACAGCGTGTTTGTCTACAATATCAAGGATCATCAGGACTGTTACCGCGAAGTGCAGTCACAGGCCATTTCCTACACCACGGGAGTGCCGGCCATGATCGGGGCCAAGCTGATGCTGGAAGGGCAATGGATGAAGCCGGGGGTCTGGAATGTGGAGCAGCTTGATCCCGATCCGTTCCTCGCGGATATGAACCGTTACGGACTACCGTTTCAGGTCATCGAAAATCCCGATTTCAAGTTGGTGTAAGCCGGATGATCGCCAGCCATACTTTTGCGCATTTCGATGCGCAGCGTGCCCCTTCGCCCTGCTATGTGGTGGATGAAGCGGCACTGGCGCATAATCTGCGCATTCTCGACCGGGTGCAGCAGGCATCAGGAGCCCGGATACTGCTGGCCCTGAAAGCCTTTTCCATGTTCGCCCTGGCACCGTTGATCAGCCGCTATCTGGCGGGGACCTGTGCCAGCGGTCTGCATGAGGCCCGGCTGGGGGCGGAGGCTTTTGGCGGGGAGGTGCATGCCTTCAGTGCGGCTTTCACCGCGCCGGACCTGCAGGAAATCCTCAACATCGCCGATCATGTGGTGTTCAATTCCTTCAGCCAGTGGCAGCGGTTTCAGCCCCTGATTCAGGCTGCCCGTGCTGCCCGCCCGCAACTGTCTTTCGGTTTGCGCATCAACCCGGAGCACTCGGAAGGGGCCGTGCCGATCTACGATCCCTGCGCACCCGGCTCGCGCCTGGGAATCACCCGTGCCCAGTTCGAGCGTCAGTCACTGGACGGGATTTCGGGGCTGCACTTTCATACCCTGTGCCAGCAGCGGTATGATCCGCTGGCACGCACACTGGATGCGGTGGAGACAAGGTTCGGCACGATGCTGCCCCGGCTGGACTGGGTCAATTTCGGCGGTGGGCATCACATCACCCATCCGGATTATGAGGTCGAGGCCCTGATTGCACGCCTGAAGGCCTTTCAGGCGCGTTATGGGGTGCAGGCCTACCTGGAGCCGGGGGAGGCGATTGCAATCCGGACCGGGGTACTGGTCTGTGAAGTGTTGGACCTGGTCCGGAATGGGGGGGTGGATATCGCCATTCTGGACACCTCGGCCACCTGCCATATGCCGGACACGCTGGAAATGCCATACCGGGCCCATGTCATCGACTCGGGGTTACCGGGAGAAAAAGCCCATACCTACCGGCTGGGGGGGCAGACCTGCCTCTCCGGCGACGTGATGGGGGATTATTCCTTTGATGAGCCACTGCAGGTGGGGCAGCGCCTGATGTTTGATGATATGGCGCATTACACCATGGTCAAGACTTCAACCTTCAACGGTATCAACCTGCCTTCACTGGCGCTCTGGAATTCTGAAACGGATGCTTTCCGGGTGGTACGCCGGTTCGGCTATGAGGATTTCCGGGGGCGCCTGTCGTGAGCCTGATGCTGTTCAATACCAGCAGCGGTACCAGCCGTTGCGGGTGCTGACTTCCAGTCGGGTGTCGTACAGGGTGGACAGGTTTTCTTCCGTCAGTATCCGGGTTTTGGGGCCATCAGCGAGGATGCTGCCGTCCTTGATGAGGATGACACGTTCAATTTCCGGGATGACTTCCTCAATGTGATGCGTGGTGATGATCAGCGTCCGCTGCTGGCGGGCAAAGCCGCGCAGCAGGCCCAGCAGCTGGGCCGTGCCCCCCATGTCCAGGCCGGTGGTGGGCTCGTCCAGAATCAGTGATGCCGGTTCATGCACCAGCGCCCGTGCCAGCAGCAGGCGACGCTTCTGGCCGGTGGACAGGCGCTGGTACATCTGCTGCTCGTAACCGCTCATGCCGACCTGCGCGGTAAAAGCCCGTGCCTTGGCGAGCTGTTCCGGAGTAGGGGACCAGTGCCCGTAGGCACCAATGGCCCCGAAAAAACCGGAGACGACCACATCCAGGGCCTTGGTATAAGGGGTGTAATCTTCCTGCAGGTCGAGGGAGACAAAGCCGATTCGGGCGCGCATGGCCCACAGGTTGAAATGTTGCTGCCCGAACAGCCGTAACCAGCTGCCTTCTTGGTCCACCGGATAGATTTCACGGCTGATCAGTTTCAGGAGTGTACTTTTGCCGGCACCGTTCGGCCCCAGAATGGCGACCCGTTCGTCCATGCCGATACACAGGTTCAGGTGTTCAAAGACGCGATGCTGCTGTTGACAGGCGGTGACCTGGTGCAGCTCCAGAAAGGGAGGGGTGTCAGTCGGCATGGTGTTTCCCGTTGCAGGCAGTATCCGGTGGCTGGCAGACCGACGGAGGGGTTTTTCCTCAGCCGGTCTGCGGTCATGGGGGCAAGCTTGGCACAAAAACGGGCTTCCCGGAAGCCTCCACGCGGGATAATCGGGGTTCAGCGGAGCGGTGGCAGTCCGAAGGACACATCATCCGAGGGACAGCCCGCCAGTTTGGACAGGTTCAGGAACGAGCCGTCCACCCTTTTGACAAAGGTATAGGCCAGATCAATGCCCTTGCCGTTGATGCTGATCTCCCAGGTGTTTTCATAACCGGTTGGAGCGGCTTTGAGCGCCTGCACGCTTTGTACGGCCTTGCTGTCCGGGGCCGGGTCGTCACAGGGTTCACAGTAAGGCAGAAATTCCGTCCCCGGTTTGATGTGGTCCAGGGCAGCGGCAGCTTCCTGCTGGCTGATGTAGGCGCACTGGTCAGCCAAGGCGCTGTTGAAGCCCGACAGGGCAATCAGGGCCACCAAGGTGGTTGTGGTCAGTCGCATGATGTTCCCTCGTGTTGTCGCGGTTGATGTATCTGGATGCCTGTGGTTGGGCTATTGGTGGAGATTAGACTTCATCCGTTCAGGGAAGTTGTGTATGGTCAGGCAAAAATCAGCTGCAGGAGATACCCGCATGTTACAGGCCCGCGCACTGGAATACAGCTATCGGCAGGCTGGACAGGTTCAACCGGTACTGAAAGGGGTCAGCCTGCAGCTGCAGGCCGGGGAAAAGGTGGCTCTGGTCGGCAGCAGCGGTTCCGGCAAGTCGACCCTGCTCAACCTGCTGGGTGGGCTGGAACGCCCGGCAGCGGGGGATATCCATCTGGACGGGCACCTGTTTTCAGCGCTGGAAGAGCCCGGATTGACGGTGTTCCGGCGCGCACATATCGGTTTCATCTATCAGCAGTTCAACCTGATACCGACTTTGAGTGTCGCCGAAAACATCTGCCTGCCGCTGGAGCTGCTGGGTGTGCCGCAGGCTGTGCAGCAGCAGCAGCTGGCCGAGTGGCTGGATGCGGTGCAGCTGGCCGGGCGCGGGCCGGATTTTCCGGATCAGCTGTCCGGTGGAGAGCAGCAGCGGGTGGCGATTGCCCGGGCCCTGATTCATGCCCCCAGGCTGGTGCTGGCGGATGAGCCGACCGGGAATCTGGACCTGCAGACCGGCGAACGGGTGCTGACCCTGTTGTTCGATCTGGCCCAGGCCCGGGCACAGACCCTGCTGGTGGTGACACACAGTCAGGTGGTGGCCGAGCGGGCCGGGCGTCAGCTATGCCTGCAGGATGGGGTGCTGCTGGCCAGTGGCAGCGGGGTCTGGTAAGTGATGCCCGGTCGACATTTGCACTCTTCCCGCGCTGCAGTAGAATCAGGACAGCTGTTTTTCCAGAGGAGCCCGGCAGAATGGCAGCACGGCCCCCCGATTGCAGGAGCTGGTGTGACCATGCTGCCATGCGGTATCGACCTGCACGGGGCAAGCACAAGCAAGAGGAGCAAGCAAGATGACCCAAGCCTACCTGAGCGGGCTGGATAAAAATCCGGCCAATTACCAGCCCCTGACACCACTGAACTACCTGGCACGTGCCGCCAGTGTGTTTCCGGAGCACACGGCCATTATTCATGGCAGCCAGCACATGGATTACCAGACCTTTTACCGGCGCAGCCGCCAGCTGGCTTCAGCCTTGAGTCAGCACGGGATCGGGCGCAATGATACCGTGTCGGTGATGCTGTCCAACACGCCGCCGATGCTGGAGGCGCATTACGGGGTACCCATGTGCGGGGCGGTGCTGCATACCATGAACACCCGCCTGGATGCGGCGATCATTGCGTTCCAGCTGGACCATGCTGAAACCCGGGTGCTGATCACCGACCGTGAATTTGCGCCCACGGTCAAGGATGCACTGGCCTTGTGCACGGTGCAACCACTGGTGATTGATTATGATGACCCCGAGTTTCCCCAGAGCGGGGAGCCGCTGGGCAGCCAGGATTATGAAACCTTCATTACCGGCGGTGATCCGGAGTTTGCCTGGCAGCTGCCGGATGATGAGTGGGATGCCATCTCGCTCAATTATACCTCGGGCACCACCGGCAACCCCAAGGGGGTGGTCTATCATCACCGGGGGGCTGCCCTGCTGGCCCAGGGGAATGCCCTCACGGCCTCCATGCCCCGGCATGCGGTTTATCTGTGGACCTTGCCGATGTTCCACTGCAATGGCTGGTGTTTTCCCTGGACCCTGTCGGTGGTGGCCGGGACTCATGTCTGTCTGCGCTGGGTGCGTCAGAAACCGATGTGGGATGCACTGGCGGATCATGGTGTGACCCACCTGTGTGGTGCGCCGATCGTGATGTCCACACTCCTGTCCACCGCTGTGGAGGAACAACGCAGCCTTGAGCAGTCGGTAGCCTTCATGACCGCCGCCGCCCCCCCGCCGGAAGCAGTGCTGGCAGCCATGAATGAAGCCGGTTTCAATGTCACGCACCTGTACGGGCTGACGGAAACTTATGGCCCGGCGGTGGTGAATGAGTGGCACCGGACCTGGGATCAGCTGGATGCTGGCGGGCAGGCGGCGCGCAAGGCCCGTCAGGGCGTGCGCTATGTGGCGCTGGATGGCCTGAGTGTGCGTGACCCCGACACCCTGGCCGTTGTGCCGGATGATGGCCAGACCATCGGCGAGGTCATGTTCCGGGGCAATGTGGTCATGAAGGGCTATCTCAAGAACCCGTCTGCCACGGAAGAAGCCTTTGCCGGGGGCTGGTTTCATTCCGGGGATCTGGGTGTCATGCACCCGGACGGTTATATCCAGCTCAAGGACCGCTCCAAAGATATCATTATTTCCGGGGGCGAAAACATTTCCTCCATTGAAGTCGAAGATGCGCTGTTCAAGCACCCGGCAGTTGCCGCAGCTGCGGTGGTGGCGATGCCGGATGACCGGTGGGGCGAGCGGCCCTGTGCCTTTGTTGAGCTGAAGGCCGGTAAATCCGTTATGGAGCAGGCGTTGCTGGACTGGTGCCGCCAGCATCTGGCCGGCTACAAGATGCCCCGGCGGGTCGTGTTTGAGGAGCTGCCCAAAACCTCGACCGGTAAGGTGCAGAAGTATGTGCTGCGTGAGCGGGCACGGGCGTTGGTGCGGGAGGCCTGAAGGCTGTCTGGCCATGCTGAATCCGTTGTTGCTGCGCGCCAGCTGGCGTTTTTTCTCGCACCATCCCTGGCAGCTGTGGCTGACCCTGTTGAGCATTGCACTGGGTACGGCGGTCATGGTGGCGGTGGATATTGCCAACCAGAGTGCCCGCTATTCCTTTGGGCGCTCAGTCAATGCCCTGAGCGGTTCATTAACCCATGAGCTGACGGCTGCCAGTGGACTGATTCCCGATACTTTCTACCGGCAGCTGCGGGTCGAGTGGGGGGAGCGGACGGCGGTTCCGGTTGTGCGGGTAGCGCTCACGGTGCAGGGGCTGGAATACACGCTGCTGGGTACCGATCCTTTTGCCAGGGCAGCGGCACCGGGTGACAGTGCCCTGCTTGCTGAAGGGACGGATCTGCGTGCCCTGCTGTTGACTGCGGATGCCGTGCTGGTGCCGCAGTCACTGGCGGAGAAATGGGGTGTCGGCAGCGGGCAGAGTCTGGAGGCTGAAGTTCACGGGCAGGTACGGTACCTGCGGGTGGTCGGGGTTTTGCCGGAGGAGCAGGATGGCAACCTGTTGCTGGCGGACATCGCCGTGGCACAGGCGCTGGCGGCTCACGGGCGACCTGCCGGCCTGGATGCCATCCAGCTGCAGCTGGCACCCGAGGCAGTGCCGGCTCTGACATCACGCCTGCCACCGGGGATGAAGCTGGAGCCACTGGCCCGCCAGCAGCAGGTGTTTGATCAGATGACCGCCGCCTTCAGCACCAACCTGAGTGCCATGAGCCTGCTGGCGGTGCTGGTGGGCAGTTTTCTGGTCTACAACACCATGACCTTTTCCGTGTTGCAGCGCCGCCCGCATTTTGCCATCGGGCGCATGCTGGGTGTCACCGGTGCCCTGCTGTTCCGGCACCTGCTGCTGGAGGCGCTGGTGCTGGGGTTGCTGGGCAGTGTGCTGGGGCTGGTACTCGGCGTCATGCTGGGGCAGGGACTGCTGGTGCTGGTGACGCAGACCCTTTCCGACCTGTATGTGGATGTGGGCGTGCGTGAACTGTTGCTGACCCCCTGGCAGGCCTTGCGTGGCATCGGCGTCACCCTGGGGGTGGTGTTGCTGGCGACGCTGGCACCGGCCCTGGAAGCCGGACGGGTATCGCCTTTGCAGGTCCAGCGCAGCTCCGGGCTGGAACAGCTCGGACGCAGGCTGGGCAACCGCCTGTTGCTGGGCGGGGTGGGTGTGATGCTGCTGGGCGCTGGGCTGATCCTACTGTCGGAACGCAGTCTGCTGCTGGGGTTTCTGGGGCTGTTCGTGCTGGTGCTGGGTTATGGCCTGTGCCTGCCGCGCCTGTTGCAGGGGCTGCTGACCTGGCTGCTGTGCCTGTTGCAGCGAACCGGTTTTCACTGGCGGCTGCTGGTGCGGGGAGTGGAAGCCAACCTCAGCCGTACCAGTCTGGCACTGATTGCACTCTCCATGGCAGTGGCTGCCACGGTCGGGGTGAGCCTGATGATCGGTTCATTCCGGGCCAGTGTGGCGGACTGGCTGGGGGTGACGCTTTCCAGCGACCTTTATGTTTCGGCGGTGACGCCGGATGACACGCAGGTCGGTGGTGAGCTGGACCCGCGCTGGCTGGTGCGGATACAGGCATTGCCGGGAGTGGCATCCGTGACCACCGGGCACCGGATCCGGCTGAATGTGGACGGGATGCCGCTGCCGGTACTGGTGACAGAGCCGGGAGTGCACAGCCGGCAGGGCTATGATTTCATTGCCACGGATGGCGAGGTGGCCTGGGAGCGCTTTGTCAAGGGTGAGGGCATACTGGTATCCGAGCCGTTTGCCTACCACCGGGGGCAGCAGGTGGGGGATCGCGTCAGCCTGAGCACCGGGCAGGCGCGCGCAATCACCTTGCCGATACTGGGGGTGTTCCGTGATTACAGTGCCACCCAGGGCATGCTGGTGCTACCGCAGCGCCTGTATGCCCGCTATTGGGCGGATCCCGGGATCACGACGCTGGGCATGGTGCTGCAGCCGGGGGCGGATGCCGTGGCTGTGCAGCAGCAGCTGGAATCCTGGGTCAGGGAGCTGGCACTGCCGGGGCAGCGCATGGTGGTACGCTCCAATCAGGCGATCCGGGCACGTTCGCTGCAGGTGTTTGATCGTACCTTTGCTGTTACTCAGGTTTTACGGGTGCTGGTGCTGGTTGTGGCTTTTGTCGGAGTGTTCAGTGCCCTGATGGGATTGTTTCTGGAGCGTGGGCGGGATTATGCCGTGCTGCGTGCTACCGGCCTGACACCGGTTCAGTTGCGCTGGCTGGTGACGGGGCAGGCGGCCCTGATCGGGCTGCTGGCTGGTCTGTTGTCACTGCCGCTGGGCTGGCTGTTGTCGCTGGTGCTGATTGAAATCATCAACCTGCGTTCGTTCGGCTGGACCATGCAACTGCATTTTTTTCCGCTGGTGCCACTGCAGGCACTGCTCCTGTCGGTGCTGGCGGCATTGGTGGCGAGTGTGTATCCGGTCTATCGGATCGGGCAGCTCAGTGTCGGGCAGGGATTGCGTGGGGAGTAGGTGTCAAGACCCGAGTGATCATAGA
>JAGRJD010000082.1 GCA_020442915.1 Thiothrix sp.
GCAAGAACGAGGTACTGGCCGAAGCACCCCTGACCCTTACTGACGCCGGGATTAGTCTGGATGTCCCCGAATCGGCCACCCAGGGCACCCTGATCGAAGTCGGCCTGAATGCACCCGACGGGCTGGACGGCTATGTCTACCTGTACGCCAAAGGCCGGGACAAATACCTCAGCTACGGCAACGTGCGTGCCGCAAAAACCGGTGGCTACCAGCCTGCTGAACTGCGCCTGCCCGCCGCCACCGGTGAATTTACCCTGAAGTGGCTCAGCGGCAAGAACGAGGTACTGGCCGAAGCGCCCCTGACCCTAGAGGCTGCCGCTATCAGCCTGCAAGCCCCGGTATCAGCCCCCATCGGCACCCTGATTGAAGTCGGCCTGAATGGCCCCGACGGGCTGGACGGTTATGTCTACCTGTACGCCAAAGGCCGGGACAAATACCTCAGCTACGGCAATGTCCGCGAAGATGCCATCAAGGGCTATCAGCCATCCAGCCTGCGCCTGCCGGCCACGCCCGGTGAATACACCCTGAAATGGCTCAGCGGCAAGGAGGAGGTACTGGCTGAAGCGCCCCTGACCCTAGAGGCTGCCGATATCAGCCTGCAGGCTCCGGCGCAGGTAGAGACCGGGACGGAAAATCTGGAAGTCGGCCTGAATGGCCCCGACGGGCTGGACGGTTATGTCTACCTGTACGCCAAAGGCCGGGACAAATACCTCAGCTACGGCAATGTCCGCGAGGATGCCATTAAGGGCTATCAGCCCTCACGCCTCAAACTGCCGGAAGCACCAGGCCAGTATGTGCTCAAATGGCTGAGTGGCAAGGAAGAAGTTCTGGCAGAAGTCCCCTTGGAAATCGTGGAGGAAATCACCGAACAAGCCCCTGATGATACCAGCGCTGCCAAGCCCGCAGAGCCCATTCCCGCTGCTGAAGCAGCTCCCGCCGGGGAACAGCCTGCAGCAGCTGAAGAGCCCGCACCCGCAGACGGCATCCCCCCTGCAGTGGAGCCGGCACCTGCAGATGACACCAGTGCTGCCGGGCCCGTGCCCGCTGAAGAACAGGCCGCTGCCGACTCTGCAGCTGCCGGGCTGAATCCGGTCCCGCCCGACGGGCTTGACAGCCTGGATGAAACCGCCCTGAAGTACTACCAGGAAATGGGGCCGCTGGAGCTGGCTTCTGACCTGCTGCCCCAACCGGCTTATCCGGTCTGGCGGCTGCATTTCGCCCTGTACCCGGTCATGAATGCCGATGCGGTATTGAGCGGTTATCAGGTGGAAGCCAGCCGCATCAACCTGTCACCCCGGCTTTATCAACAGATCGTCGACAGTTTCGGTGCCGGTGTTGTCGACAAAAGCCTGAACGACAGCACCCCCGGTGACCACTACACCCTGCCCTTCATGATCGTGCAGAATGTCAGTGCCGAACTGCTCACGGATGAAGTCAGCCATGATGAGCCGTATCAGCCGGACGGTGCCTGTGGCAGGCTCACCGACTGTGCCGCCTTATGGCAGGATCATGAGGACAGTGACTGGGGGCCATCCAGCACGCCCATCCTGCAGGCAGCGCCCTGGCACCAGAATGCCATCGGCGCTCCGGCTCTGGTGCGGACCCTGGCCCGGCAGGCCGGCTGGCTGCAGGAGGAAAATGGCCGGTACCTCTGGATCACGCCGGAAATGCCGGAAGGCACCGGCCCCGGACGCCCCTGGGTGGAGGTCACGGTCGACAGCCATGCCGGCAATGGCGGCCTGCTGGTGGCGGACTGGGTGGAAAGGGTTGCGGATGACAGTGTGGCGGCGCAGCTGGTACGGGTGCTTTATGACCCCGGACAACCGGCGAGTGTACAGGCTTTCCGCGCCAGCCGCTGTGCCCGTGGCGCAACGCAGGACAGTGCACAACAGACCTGTCCCTGACCGTTTTGCCGCTGCCTACCTGCTGACGGGATTGTCCCGCCAGCAGCCTCAGAAATCGTAGTCAATCCACCATGATACCGCTTGTCCGGGAGCAATCAGGCGTTCAAAAAACGGTTCCCATGAAAAAGTGTGCTGATTGCCCCAGATCGGGAAAAAGTCCGGCACATAGCTGCAGCTGGCACTGACCAGCCCCAGCAGCGGATGGCGTTGCATGATGGTCAGCGGCTGTTGGGCCTGCTGCTCCAGGGCCTGATAGAAACCACGCTGCTCCGGCCATTTCTTGCGACGGATATAACCACTCGCAGCCAGACAATAGCCCTCATTTTCCGGCAATGCGAACGGAATGTTCAGGCGGCACAGCTCATCCGTTTCCGGCTGGGGATAGAACGGGTGCGGGAACCAGCACAGGGGAATGAAACTGCTGCCCTGGTTGTGCAGCCGGGTGTGTGAGCGCACCGTGCGCCCCAGCAGTGAGACCTGCCGCTCCAGCATCAGGGCATGCGCCCCGAATGCCTGCCGGGTCTGCAGGCTGACGGATGTGGTCCGGACCTGCACCTCCCAGACGCAGAAAACCAGCACACTCCGGTCCGGCAGGTTGCAGCGCCCGATACCGATGATCTCCACCTCGGCATCCGTACCTCCCGGCGTGCGCAGGGGCTGGTTATTGAAGGCATCGGGAATGCCCTGCCCGTCAAACCAGTTGAAACTGTCCGGAAAAGTGGGACCGGCCAGCAGTTCGCCACGCTGGCGGTCGGTGATCTGGAAAATGTAACCCCCGGTGCAGTAACGCACCCCGAAGCGGTCCTGATCCGTCAGCGGGTCAAGGATCGCAACCACAAGCTGGTCATTTTCAAGCTGAAACATGCTGGGAATCCGTGTAAACGGTGAGGCTTGCTGATACGGTGGTTGCCCACACTTGGCAGGCTCAATACCCCTGCGAACCGGCAATCCGCAAGCGCTGCTCCAGTCCCTCAATGCGCTCCATCAGTTCCAGCGCCAGCGCCGCCCCGGCCAGATTCACTCCGAGATGCTGCCGCAGTCGCAACGCGGTCCGTGCACGCCGGATACTGGTGGCCTGAAAATGCCAGTGACTGCCGTGCCTGCCGGAAGGCTCCAGGATGCCATACTCAACCAGCGCCTCAATGGTCTCGGCCTGTACCGAACAGGTGCGACAAAGCTCCACCAGCGTAATTTCACGGCCTTCGTCCAGGATTTCACCGGTAAGGACAGTATTCAGTTCGGATTTCAGCATCTTCAGACTCCTCCCAGGTTGGCACGCGGGTCAAACCCGAGCTGGTCCCGCATCTGTTGATAAAGCGCTGTTGCGGCCTCCGTGTCTGCAGGCGGCAGCACCACCTGCAGCACGACATACAGGTCACCGGGGGTTTTGGCCGGCAGGCCCCGGCCCTTGAGGCGCAGCTTGCGACCCTGACCGGAATTGGCGGGAATATTGAGCGTGACCGCTCCGGCAGGTGTGGGCACCGGTACCGACGCCCCCAGCGCCGCTTCCCAGGGAGCAACCGGCAGGTTCAGGTACACATCCACACCATCAACGCGGTACAGGGAATGCACATTGAGTGCCACTTCGAGATAGAGGTCACCCGCCTCGCCACCACCGATACCGGGACTTCCCTGCCCGGCCAGACGAATCTGCTGGCCGGGGCGGATGCCCTTCGGAATGCGCACGTTCAGGGTATGATCACGGGCCACGACCTGCCCGTCCGGGGTCAGCTCGGGCATGCGCAGGGTCAGGGTCCGTGTTGCGCCGGTGTAGCTGTCTTCCAGATCAATCAGCACTTTGGCATGGTGATCCTCGCCGCGCATGCGGAAAGTGCGGTGCTGCTGCCCGCCGGCCTGCCCCTGCGCATGCCGGGCACGCCCGAACAGCTCCTCGAAAAAGGCACTGTGATCCGCCGTGTCGGCATCCGTATACCCGCCGCCGGTGAACCCGAAATCCTCATTCCAGTCCGGTGGAGGCCGGAAGTCCTGCTGCCCGGCCTTCCAGTCCGCACCCAGCCGGTCATAGGCGGCACGTTTCTCGGGGTCCTTGAGCACCTCGTAAGCTTCTCCCAGCGCCTTGAAATGCTCCTCGGCATCCGGTTCCTTGCTCACATCCGGGTGATATTTACGTGCCAGTTTGCGGTAGGCGCGCTTGATGTCGTCCTGGGTGGCATCACGTTCAACACCGATGACCTGGTAATAGTCCTTGAATTCCATACTGAAGCCGTTTGCAAAACCTGAATCGGACAGCCGCACCCGGAGAGCACGGTCCTGTCTGTGAACCGGCAGGAATCATAGCACGAAAAACCGGCTCCGGAGATACCCGGATGCCCCCGGCTGCTGTCACAATACCGGCCCGACAATGGCCAGCGTGTTGTTCCACAGCCGCCGTCCCATGCTCCAGCCCCGCACCTCATCCAGGGTGATGATATGGCTGTCGGCCAGATACTGCTGCTGGCGCGCCCGCATCTGCGCCGTCACCGCCCGGTCACACAGCAGGATGTTGTTTTCATAATTGAGATCAAAACTGCGCCGGTCCATGTTGGCCGAACCGATCAGCGTGATTTCACCATCCAGGGTCAGTGACTTGGTATGCAGCAGGCCGGGTTGAAACTCATACACTTTCACCCCTGCCGTCAGCAGCCCCTCATAATAGCTGCGGCTGGCGGCACCGACAGCAAAGTCATCATTGCGGGCCGGAAAAATGATGGTGGTATCCACCCCGCGATTGGCACTGGCACACAGGGCGGCCTGCAATGCCCCGCTCGGCACATAGTAGGGTGTCGTGATGAACAACTCCCTCCGGGCGGCATACAGCAGTGTCTCAAACATTTCCGGCATGGCCGAATTGCGGGAGGTCGGACCGGTACCGATCACCTGGGCGGTGAAGCCCGCCTGTGCCGGTGGCATGGGCTGGCGCAGGAGTGCCGCCACATCATCCCCTCCGCTGCCCATCCAGTCACTGGCAAACAGGTGCTGGTTCTGGCGCACCACCGGCCCCTGGAAGCGCATCACGGCATCCACCCAGGGCGCATACCTGGCCTTGGGCAGAAAGGCCGGATCGGCACAGTTCTGGCTGCCGCAATAACTGATGGCATTGTCGATCACCAGAATCTTGCGGTGATTGCGCAGATCTACGCGCCCCTTGAGCATCCGCAACAACGGATTGCCGACCGGCAGGGCGCGCCGGGTCTGTACACCGGCAGCCATCAGTGCCTGCCAGAGTGCACTGCGTATCAGGGTCCGCGAGCCCAGATCGTCGACCATGGCCCGGCAGGTCACACCCCGCCGGGCCGCACGCATCAGCGCTTCCGCCATCCGGGTGCCGTTATGGTCATCAAGCCAGATGTAAAACAACAGGTGTACCTGTTCAGCAGCCTGATCAATATCGGCAACCATGTGCGCAATCGCCGCATCCGAATCCGCCATCAGCTGCGCCTGATTGCCGCCAACCGGCGTGTAACCACTGATCGACTCCCCGACCCGGAACAGCGGAGCATGATGATCAGGGATGACAGGGGCATCGGCAGACACCTCCCAGCCGGGTGCACGTTCGGGACGGGGCAGGCTGGCGATGGCCTGCTGCAGCCTGGCAATGCGTTTGCGTCCGATACTGGTCTGCCCCAGCAGCACGTAGGCCAGTGCCCCCAGATAAGGCAGTACCAGCACCACAATCAGCCAGGCCACCCGTGACTCGGGCTGGCGATAACGCCGCAGCAGAATATGGCCGATGCAGGCCATGATAAGCACCCCATGGAAAATCAGAAACAGCATGACAACACAACTCGCTACCCCTACCGGTAAATCCGGCCTGTCCGGATTCTAACGTATGCCGCTCCCCTGAAACAGGCACACCGCCGGTGCACAAGGGATGTGCCATGCCTTTCCAAAGGCACAAGAGCAAAGCAGATACACCAACCGGCCTGCCATCACCACCTACTGCAAAGTGCCTGGAAATGGCAGGAGACTTCCATCAATTAATTGATTTTAAAAAGATAATTAATTTTTATTTTCAAACCTGACCACTTGGCCAGGTTTTTGCTTTCTGTTTGTTGTGCAGCGGGTTGTTCACTCAACTGATCCGTTCCAGACAAACCAACTTACAGGAATACCTATTGATGAAAGCCAAACACGCAGCCACCACCTTGCTGATCGGTCTCGGAGCCGCAACAACCACATCCACGGCCTCTGCCGAACTGCTCTGGCAGGGATTCAGCCTGACCTACCTGAACGGCAATCATTATGAGGTGGGCGACAAAGAGCGCCAAGTCATCACCGTGGAGCACTCCAGCCGCCACCATTGGGGCGATACCTTTTTCTTCATGGACCGCCTGCAATCCGATGACGGCACTACCCAAAACTATGCCGAGTTCTCACCGCGTCTCAGTCTGGGGGGCGTCACCGATAGCGACCTGTCTTTTGGTCCTGTCAAGGATGTGCTGCTTGCCTCGACCTGGGAATCCGGTGAAAATTTCGACAATCTGTTGTATGGCATCGGTTTTGCGCTGGATGTACCCGGCTTCAACTATGTCAACCTCAACGTCTATAAAGCAGCAAACGATGTCAGTGAGGATGATGAACAGCTGACCCTGACCTGGGGCCTGCCCTTCAAGCTTGGCAGTGCAGATTTCCTTTATGACGGTTTTCTGGACTGGTCATCCGCATCGGCCACCAACGCTGCCGAAATGAACTGGACGTCACAGCTGAAATGGAATGTCGGCAAGCATCTGGCACTCAAGTCGCCCCTGTATCTGGGCCTGGAATACGCCCACTGGAACAACAAGTTCGGCATCAAGGGGGTGGATGAACGTAATCCGGCTTTGCTGCTGAAATGGCATTTCTGATCGTCCCCTTTCCCAAACCACCAACGGTGCCCCATTCCGGCACCCCATACCCACTCATGAGGTTTCACCATGTCTCAATCATCACACAGTTCACACGGTGAGCTGCTCTATCCCCTGGACGCCAGGCCCGGACCGCTGGAGTCATTTTTTGCCGCACTTCAGCATGTCATGGCCAGCTTTGTCGGGATCATCACCCCCACCCTGATTATCGGCGGCGTACTGGGGCTGGGTGCTGAAATCCCCTACCTGATCAGCATGGCACTGGTGGTTTCCGGTGTCGGCACCTTTATTCAGGCACGTCGGCCCCTGGGCATCGGATCCGGCATGATCTGTGTTCAAGGAACCAGCTTTGCATTTCTCAGCTCGGTGCTGGCAGCCGGGATGATCGCCAAGGCCAAAGGTGGCGGGCCGGAGGAAATTCTGTCCCTGATTTTCGGTGTGTGCTTTTTCGGTGCCTTCATCGAAATCGTGCTCAGCCAGTTCATCCACAAACTCCAGCGTGTGGTCACACCACTGGTCACCGGCATCGTGATCACCATCATCGGTATCAGCCTGATCAAGGTCGGCATGCTGGATCTGGCGGGCGGCGTTAACGCACCCGACTTCGGCAGCGGTGCCAACCTTGCACTGGGTGGCAGTGTGCTGCTGCTGATCATTATCCTGAACCAGTCCAGAAACGCCTGGATCCGGCTGTCATCCATCGTGATCGGGCTGCTGGCGGGCTACTTTGTCGCTTTTGTCATGGGCAAAATCAGCTTTGCCGGTCTCAGTGAGGCAACCCCGTTTTTCAGCATTCCGATCCCGTTCAAATACGGCTTCGACTTCGATCTGGGTGCCTTCATCCCCATTGCCCTGATCTACCTGATCACGGCGATTGAATCCACCGGCGACCTGACCGCCAACTCCATGGTTTCAAAACAGCCACTGACAGGGCCGGTCTATATGGCCCGCATCCGTGGCGGAGTACTGGCAGACGGGGTCAACTCGGCCCTGGCAGCCCTGTTCAACACCTTCCCGAATACCACCTTCAGCCAGAATAACGGCGTGATCCAGCTCACCGGTGTAGCCAGCCGCTACATCGGCTACTACATCGCCGTGATTCTGATGATTCTCGGCTTTTTCCCGATCATCGGCGCGGTACTGCAGCTGATTCCAAAGCCGGTACTGGGCGGGGCCACCCTGGTCATGTTCGGCACCGTAGCCGCAGCAGGTGTCAAGATTCTGGCAACGGAACAGCTGGACCGGCGCAAGATGCTGATCATGGCGGTTGCATTCGGTGTCGGTCTGGGAGTCACCATGGTGCCGAATCTGCTGGACCAGATGCCAAAGCTGGTACAGAACATCTTCGGCTCGGCCATTACCAGTGGCGGTCTGGCGGCTATTCTGATGGCCTGGCTGCTGCCGGAGAGCACAAGCAAAACACAAAACGCAGCCACGGTAACAACACCTGAAACAACGGAAGCCACAGCCTGACCCGATCAAAGCCAACGGGCCGTTCTCGGGGCGGCCCGTTGGCGTATAATGCCGAACCCTGGAGCAGGTGCCTGTAACACACGGCCCCTGCCGGAATGGAATACAGAACGGGTATGCCGGGGGGAGTCATCCATGTTGTTCAAATTAGATCCCGAAACCAAAGCCCGAGCGGCAGGCGGGCGTGTTCGCCAGAAAAATGAATCGGCCATTCTCAGTGCTGCTGAAATCGAATTCGCCCGCTCCGGCTTCAAGGGAGCCAGCATGAACGATATTGCACACCGGGCCGGCCTGCCCAAAGCCAATATCCACTACTATTTCAAAAACAAGCTCAGCCTCTATATTGCCGTCCTGCGTGACACCATCGAGCTCTGGGACAGCACCCTCAACACCATTACCCCTGATGACAACCCACGTGAGGTGCTAAGCACCAACATCCGGCGCAAGATCCGGTTCTCCGCTGAAAACCCGCTGGCATCACGCATTTTCGCAGCGGAACTGATCAGCGGCGCCCCGAACCTGAAAGGGTATTTTCGCGATGACTATGCGACCTGGTTCGATGGCCGTACCGCCATTTTCCGTGCCTGGGCCAGACAGGGTAAAATTGATCCTGAAGTGAGCCCGGAGCACCTGATTTTTCTGCTCTGGTCCTCCACGCAACACTATGCCGATTTTGCGGTCCAGATTCAGGCCGCCCTAGGCAAGGAAATCCTTGAGGACAAAGACTACCACAATGCCACCGACACCCTGATTCACATCATTCTGAAAGGGTGCGGCATCAAGTAGGCTAATAGGCCCCGTTTCCGCCATTATCCCCGCCGGTACCGCTTCGATGCCCGCTCAGGGTCTGTCCGGCACTGCGCACCAGGTCCAGGGTATCCACACCCAGGGCCACAAACTGCAGCCCCAGTGCTTCATAGTGTTTTGCCAGTACCTGACTGGTCACCAGACTGCCGGCAGCCTTGCCGGCGGCCCGGATTTTACGGATGGTCGTTTCCACCGCCGCCTTGACCTCCGGATGGGCCGGCTGTCCCAGATAGCCCATGCTGGCAGCCAGATCGGCAGGCCCCACAAACACACCATCCACACGTTCCACTGCCAGAATGGCATCCAGATTTTCCAGTGCCGCCACCGATTCGACCTGAATCAGCAGGCACAGCTCCTGATCCACACGGGCAAAGTAATCACCCGCCTGATTCCAGTACGATGCCCGTGCCAGCGCGGTACCGACACCGCGCATCCCGTGGGGCGGATAGGTGATCGCACGCACCAGTGCCTCGGCCTGTGCGGCGTTATCCACCATCGGAATCAGCAGGCTCTGGGCACCAAGGTCCAGGTATTGCTTGATCAGGGTGGGATTGCCATCCGGCAGGCGTACCACCGCATGGGCCGGCGTGCCGGTAATGGCCTGCAGCTGGGCCAGCACGGTCTGGCGATCATTGGGAGCGTGCTCACCGTCAATCAGCAGCCAGTCATAACCGGTATGCGCCAGCATTTCCGCCGCCACCGGGTCGGCCAGGCCCAGCCAGTAACCATACTGCTGCTGCCCGGCCCTGAGGGCACGTTTGAAGGTATTTTCAGGCGTATTCATCATGTTTCAACCGTTATCAACCGTCTAAACAAACTGGCAGGTGACATTCCCCAGCGGCCCATAATCCGCATGGATGGTATCCCCGGCCTTGACCGGAATCGGGGCGGTAAAAGAACCGGCCAGCAGCACCTGACCCGGTTCCAGCGCTACCCCATGCGGGGCAAAGCGCCTGGCAATCCAGCAGATGCCATTGGCCGGATGGTTCAGCACCGCCGCCGCCAGACCGGTTTCCTCGATCACACCATTACGGTACAGGATGGCACCGCACCAGCGCAGGTCCATGGCATCGGGCCGGATCGGGCGTCCACCCATGATGATCCCGGCATTGGCGGCATTGTCGGAAATGGTATCCATCACCGTGCGCACATAAGCAGTCTGTGGATGCACGCGGTGACTGCGCGCTGCAATCAGCTCCAGTGCCGGAATTACATAATCCGTGGCGTTCAGCACGTCCATCAGGCTCACATTCACACCGGCCAGGCGCTTCTTGAGGACAAAAGCCAGTTCCACCTCAATGCGGGGATCGGTAAAATCCGCCACCCGGATTTCACCGCCATCCTCAAAGCGCATGGATGCCATCAACACCCCGTAATCCGGCGTATCAATCTTCATGGTCCGCTGCATCACCCGTGAGGTCAGGCCGATCTTGTAGCCGATCACGTGATCACCCTGCGTTTCCTTGAGCGCCATCCAGGCGGCCTGCACCGCATAGGCATCCTCCATGTCCATGGCCGGATGGGTCAGGGTCAAGGCGTCAATCTGCACCCGCTCCTGCTCGGCACGGAACAGGTTCTGAGCCGCCTGCTGTATCTGTTCGGGGGTTAATGTACTCACAGGTAATCCTGAATGTTGTTGCGGTTGTATTTCAGAACCGGCTCCAGCTCCTTCATCTCGAAGGACAGTGCCACCCCCCGCTGTGCAAAGCAGGCATCGAAATGCCCGCTCAGTACCGCAAAGAAGGCTTTGGCAGCCTGTTCACGCTCCGCCATGCTGCGCCCGGCCCCCAGCAGAACCGTCAGGTGCACGAACATGTGCCGGGGATTGCCATCCGCCATGCGGTAATCATGGCAGGCATAAGCCCGGCTGCGAATGCCCTTGAACGGGAACAGGCCGGTGTCGGCTGCCGCCTGATGCAGGCCGGCGAACAGGGCCTGCAGCGCCAGGGTTTCTGCATCAATATTATCGGAATATTCGAGAACAAAATGTGCCATAGGGAAACCTCAGTCCAGCGGGAAGATCGCGTTGATCTGCCCGGTACCCGAGCTGCCAAAGTAAGGCGTAACGATCTCCACCTTGCCTTTGTAATCCTTCCAGCCCAAGGTACCCAGCAGCATGGCAGTATCATGCATATGGCCTTCGCCGTAACACTTCACGGCATATTCGGGCAGCAGGTCAATAAAGGTTTTCCAATCACCTTCTTTCCACATTTTCACCACATGGTGGTCAAATTCTTCCAGGAATGGCGACCAGATTTTGTGCATGAATTCCTGTGCCTTGCGGCTATCGGCAAAACGGTGCGACAGCGAACCGCTGGCGAGGACAGCGACCTTACCGTCGTAATCCTGTTCAATGGCTTCGCGCACGGCCTGCCCCAGCAAACGGCTGTCTTCCAGTTCATGCGAATTACACCAGCCTGCGACTGAGACCACCTTGAAATGATCGTCCGGACTCATGTAGCGCATCGGTACCAAAGTGCCGTACTCCAGCCCCAGGCTGGTATTGTCATGCGCACGGGTATTCACACCCAGGGCATTGGCACGGTCAGCAATCATGTGCCCCAGCTCCGGGTTGCCGCTGTGGGCATAATGCAGGTAATTGATGAAATGCGGCAATTCGTTACTGGTGTAATCATCCTCAAAATGCGGTGCACAATTCAGGTGATAACCGGAGTTCACCAGCCAGTGCACATCATAAATAACCAGGGTATCCACCCCCAGTTCCCGGCAGCGACGTCCGATTTCGTGATGCCCTTCAATGGCAGCATCACGGCAGCCCTTGTGCGGCCCGTCCAGTTCGGACAGGTACATGGAGGGAACATGCGTAATTTTTGCAGCCAGTGCTAACTTGCCCATCTTGCTTACCCCTTGCCCAGAGCCGGAACCTGGTGAGTTCCGTGCGCCATGCAGACATTTTTGGTTTCCATGTAGAACTCGAAGCTGTAATCACCGCCATCGCGCCCAACACCACTCAGCTTGATGCCCCCGAACGGGGAAGGCAGGTTGCGGTTGTTCTCCGAATTGACCCACAACATGCCAGTCTCGATCTTGTGCGCCATGCGCATGGCCCGGCCCTGATCACGGGTCCACAGGTAGGCCGCCAGACCATACTGGGTGTCATTGGCGATCCGGATGGCTTCTTCCTCGGTTTCAAACGGAATTTCGGTCAATACCGGCCCGAAGATTTCTTCACGTGCAATGCGCATGTCATTGCTGGCCCCGGTGAACAGGGTCGGCTGCACGTAATTGCCCTGCCCAAGCGCTTCGCAACGCTGGCCACCGACCGCAACGGTTGCCCCATCCTTGCGGGCAATGTCCATGTAGCTCATGACTTTCTCGAAATGCTCCGTGTGTACCAGCGGCCCGACCTCGGTCGCCGGGTCCAGCGGATGCCCCACCCGCAGACGGGCGACCCGCTCCTGCAGCGCGGCCAGGAAGCGTTCACGGATGCCCTTCTGCAGCAACAGACGGCTGCTGGAGGTGCAACGCTGGCCATTCAGGCTGTAGATCATGAATACCACGGCATCCAGCGCCCGCTCGAAATCGGCATCATCAAACACGATCACCGGGTTCTTGCCACCCAGCTCCAGATGGATGCGCTTCAGGGTGGCGGCACTCTGACGCATGATATAGGTACCGGTAACCGTTTCCCCGACGAAGGCCACCGCCTTGATGGCCGGGTGTTCGGTAATGCCCTTGCCCACGCTCTCGCCAAAGCCGTTCACCATGTTCCAGACTCCTGGCGGGAGGCCGGCCTGTTCACTCACCTCGGCCAGAATCGCGGCTGACAGCGGACTGAATTCCGCAGGTTTGTGCACCACGGTACAGCCCGCCGCCAGTGCCGGTGCAATCTTCCAGGTCGCCAGCATGAACGGTGTGTTCCAGGGTGTGATCACCCCGACCGGACCGATAGGCGTGCGCATGGTGAGGTTGCTGTGCTCCGGCTGGTACAGGGCCTGACCATTACGGGCTTCCACGGCCCGGGCGGCAAAGAAACGGAAATTCTCGGCCCCGCGTACGGCAGCCTGCTTCATGAAGCGGATCGCCTGCCCACAGTCGGAGCTTTCCACCAGCGCGATTTCCTCGGCCCGCTCCACCAGTTTGTCGGCAAAGTTCACCAGCAGTTTGCGGCGCTCCGTACCCGGCAGGTCCCGCCAGTCGCTAAAGGCATTGAGCGCTGCGTCGCAGGCCTGATCCACTTCGCGCTGGGTCCCGGCGGCAATCTGGCCCAGACTGCCCTGATCAGCAGGGTTGATGTTGGTGAAGGTGCGGTTGTCTTCCGGCGTGACCCAGCGGCCATTGATGTAATGTCCGGTAGTGTGGTCCCGAAAACGCTGCAGGTACTGCGCGGCACGCGCCTGGTTCATTGAAAGGTCTGACATGTTGGTTGTCCTCCTGGGTAATCTTTGAGAAATAATATAACACGTTAAATAAATATTGCAAGCATTTTATCCTTTACCCATCGCCGTCCTGTTATATCCATGCGGCGTCAACGCCTGACACCATGCAGCATGGCGGCCATTGCCTCCAGGGTGGAAACTTTTCATTTGAAAATTTAACGCATTAACTATATGCTGGCAGTCTGTGAATCCAACTTCTCTGAGGAGCAAACGACCGATGCGATTCGTCACCTATACCTGCCAGAACCAGACCTGCTGGGGTGCAGTTACCGGAACCGATGGCCAGCTGGCTGTTGTTGATCTGGGTGCACTGGCCCCGGACCTGAAAACCGCCATCGCACAGGGCACCCTGCCCAAAAGCCTGCCAGCGGACCACCCGGCAGGCATCCCGCTGGATCAGGTCACTTTGCTGCCGCCGATCCCGAATCCGGAAAAAATCGGCTGCATCGGCGTCAATTACGCCAACCGCAATGCCGAATACAAGGATGGCAGTGATGCCCCAAAATACCCCAGCCTGTTCATGCGCACGCCCGACTCCCTGACCGGTCATGACGCTCCCCTGATCCGCCCGCCGGAATCCCATCAGCTGGATTATGAAGGGGAGATCGTGGTGATTATCGGCAAGGGGGGACGGCGTATCCCGCGTGAACGCGCCCATGAACACATTGCCGGGCTGACTATCATGAATGAAGGCACGCTGCGCGACTGGGTGCGGCATGCCAAGTTCAATGTAACCCAGGGCAAGAATTTCATGCATTCCGGCTCGCTCGGCCCCTGGATGGTGAGTGCGGATGAATTCAGCCCTGCGGATTATCAGGACATGCGCGTCATCACCCGTGTCAACGGTGAAGAGCGCCAGAACGATACCACCGCCAGCATGATGTTTCCGATTGATTACATCATTCATTACCTGTCGACCTTCATGGCACTCAAACCGGGGGATGTGATCGCTACCGGCACTCCCAATGGAGCCGGTGCCCGCTTTGACCCGCCGCGCTATCTCAAACCGGGTGATGTGGTCGAGGTGGAAGTTCAGGGGGTGGGCCTGTTGCGCAACGGTGTGGCTGATGAAGTGCTGGAGGGTTGATGCGCCGTTTTGAACGCTCCCTGCCCATGTCGCTGCTGCGGGCCCGTGAAGCCGTGATGCGGAAATTCCTGCCTCACCTGCGGGCGCATGAGCTGTCTCCACAGCAGTGGCGGGTGCTGCGGGCCCTGAATGAGAGCGACGAGCTGGAAATCAGCGCACTGTCGGAACACTGCTACCTGCTGATGCCCAGCCTGTCGCGCATCATCCAGAATCTGGACGGGCGCGGGCTGATTTCGCGCCGCACCGCCGAACATGACCAGCGCCGCTCACTGATCCGGCTCACGGCACGCGGCAGCGAACTGGTGGCCCTGATGGCGCTGGAATCCGAAGCCCGTTACCAGCACATCACCGAGGTGTTCGGCTATGGCAAGCTGGAACTGCTGTACGAGCTGCTGGACGAACTGGTGGAAAAGCTGGAGAACGAGGACCGTCAGGGTTGAGGTCAGGCGGCTCAGGGCCGGTCCAGTGCTGTCCAAACGCTGGACCATTGAGCGGGCCTTTGGCTTGCTGAACTGGCAGCGCTGATTATCCAAGAACTACGAACACCGGATTCAGTCCTCGGAAACCTAGATTCGGACTGCCTTGGTCCATCTCATAATTTGGAGACTGGTACCGCTAGCTTAGACCTTATTTAGACAGATGCTGAAACCGGAAGCTATCCTTCAAATCATTCATCCACTTCATCGGGATCAGCCCCTCATACTGAAGCCGCCCCACCACAATCCCCGAATGAATGCCCAACTCAGCCGCCAACGCCTTGACCATCACCTTGGTTTTCGGCATTTCCTCCAGCATTGATGCTCTGTCTCGAGGAATCAGGAAATCCCGTGCCCAGGCATTCGCCTCTTTTTCCTGCGGAGAATCCGATTCGCCATTGCCGGGATCATCCAGAAACACCGCTTTCTTTTCCTTACCGTGCAGCAGGATATGTGCCACTTCATGGAACAGCGTGAACCAGAAACGGTCATTCGATTTGCCATATAGGGAAAGCTGGATCAAAGGCCGATGCGCATTCAGCCATCGTGCCACGCCGGACACACCAGCACCCGGCAAGGCAGGAACCAACACCAGAGCAACACCCGCCTGATGCAGCGATTGCATCAAACGCGGCTGGAATTCCTGTGGCGACAGGATAGTCAGGGCGCGGATTTCCTGCAAAGCCGCCTTGAAGCGAGATTCGTCGTAATACGGGCCATCCAGCTTTTCGGCAGTCTGTTCCCCCATGCGCAACCATGCTGAAATCGCACCAATATCGGACTGTTCCGCCCGACTACGGCGGAAACACACTTCCATGCTACCATAGTGAGACTGCCACTGCTCAGGTGTCGCCACACCGAAGAAAGCCAGCATTTCAGTCACTAATCTCGGCTTTGAGTTGGCATCAATCCGGCGATTTTCAATGACTCCCAACTTCATCAAATCTTTGACAGGCAATTGATCCAGCCATCCGATCATGCCTGCATGACGCTGTTGCGCCTCCAGCATGGCCGCACGTTCACGGTATTGTGCTTCACGCTTAAGCCAGAACTCGACTGATGAACCTAGCACACTTTGCAGGCGGATAGCAGCATCCTCGGTCAGGGCAACCTTGCCCTTGATGAGCTGATTGACATGCTTGAGAGAAAAACCCAACCGCTCCGCCAGCTCTGCCTGTGTCCATTCACGACCATTCATGAGATCAAGGATCGTATCGCCGGGCGGAGACACCCAGTCAGGCGCAAAAGGTACATCTGTTACAAACTGATCAGTCATGATAGTCACCAATAAATTCAATGGACACGATGGTCACCTTCGGCCAGTCGATAGCACCATCTGTCGTCAGGGGAACGGGATCATTGGCTGCTGTAAACGCCAAGCGCCAGCCACCTGCGAGATCAAGGGCAAATTGCCTCCTCCTGTCACCCTTCAAGGGGTGCGGATTGCCTGCTACAAGGTCTGTCACCTGCGCAGCCGCCTCCAATTCGGCCAGTCGGGTACGCAGTTTACGGGCACATGCGTCACCGAGCTTCTTTTTGGCAACTACCTGTTTTTCGCAGAGATCACGCAGTTTTTTGCCCTTGAAAAGGATTTCCAAACAACATCCCTCTTGCTGTTACGCAAATGATAAAATCATTTACCTAACTGGTAAATAAAAATCGGGACAAACCGTCAATAATTTGTGATTGGTGTATCTGCTAAGTTTATAATCAATTTACACAGATGACCATGATTTAGGCATTAAAGACTTTTTTAGGCAGGCTCTTACAGCTTTAGCCGTCCCAGCCGATCGATATTCGTGGCCACCATCACCGACGACAGCGCCATAGCCGCACCAGCCATCATGGGATTCAGCAGCAAACCCATGAGCGGGTACAGCAACCCGGCAGCCACCGGAATGCCAAGGCTGTTATAAACAAACGCCCCGAACAGGTTCTCCCAGATATTGCGCGTAGTGGCACATGATATCCGGATTGCCTTGCCAATCCTGGCCAGAGAACTCCTCACCAGGGTCACGTCCGCCGCCATGGCCACATCCGTCCCGGCCCCGATCGCAAAGCCCACATCGGTCCGTGCCAGCGCCGGGGCATGATTCACGCCATCACCGACCATGGCCACCCGATGCCCCTGCTGCTGCAGTGATTCAATCACGGCAAGTTTCTGTTCCGGCAACACCCCTGCATGTACGATCTCAATCCCGACATCAGCAACGATATGCTGTGCCACCTCGCGCCGGTCTTCGGTCAGTATGATCACCGTCAGTCCCTGTACCTTGAGCACGGATGCCACCCGGTCGGTCAGACGGACAATGGCGGGCTCGCTGGCCTGGGCCTCGCGCACGCGCTCGATGATCTGTGCCAGCACGGTATCGGCACCGATGCGGCTGACCTGCATCAGGAAACTGTCGGCACCGTTCAGGGTTCCCCCGGTCACGGTATCGCCCCGGGTCTTGTGAACCAGCACCGATTCACCGGTCAGCATGGACTCATCCACTCATCCACATGCGACTCCCGTCCAGCACGATACCATCCAGCGGCACCGTTTCCCCGGAGCGCACCCGCAGGGTCTCCTCAGGCCAACCTCATCCAGTGCCAGATCGGTCTTCTCCCCATTGCGCACCACATGTGAAATGGGGAGCTGCAGTTTCATCAGGCTTTTGATCGCTGCCGACGTCCGGCCCCGGGCACGCATTTCCAGTGCATGCCCGAAACTGGCTGCGGTGAAGTCGAATCTCGCGCTGAAATTTGCAAGCTCACTCTTGTCATTGTCCAAAGGCTCAACCTATGCCTCACTGGCCCTGGCAATGGTGGGCTTTATTGTCATAGGGATGGGGCTGCCAACCGTGGCCGCTTATATCATCGGTGCAGTACTTTTTGTGCCGGCCCTGCCGGATATGGGTATCCAGCCGCTGGCGGCACATTTTTTCATCTTTTTTTATTATTATGTGCTATCAATGGTGACGCCACCAGTGGCTTTGGCCTCTTTTGCTGCAGCTGCGGTTGGCGATACCTCTGTAGTGAAAACGCCGATCTCGGCTTTTGGACTCAGCTTGGTTGCATTCCTGATCCTGCTCGGCTTTGTCTATGACATGGGTGTGCTGGGCCAAGGTGGCGTGGGCAATGTCATCATCAGCGCCTTGGCTCTGCTAGCCTCAACCGCACTTTGGGCAGTTACCTTTGGTGGCTGGTGCGGGAGGTCGCTCAGTCTTGTTGCTCGCACCCTTGTCGGTACTGCCGGTCTGATCGCCGCATTGTTGCCTGCCGGTAGTACCCTCTGGATGCTGGTGCTGACTACAGGCTGGGGAATGGTCGTCATCATGGCAGTGCTCTCATGCAAGGTAACGGTGCCGGGGCTGTTTCTGGCATCGCCGAAGTAACAGGGAGCACTGGCACCAGCCCCCAGTCCGGGAAGGGCGGAAACCCCGCCCGCCCCAATCTGTCCGATACCTGGTGGGCACTGGTGGCTCCGCATTTCAAGAATTATCCGGGCCACTGCCGTCCCTACCAAAACACCCCAGCAGCAGGTGAGAACCGCCGGCAATAAAACACCGACGCCCACTCTGGCCACCGTGAACAGTCACTGCTCGGCAACCACCCCCGCCTCCCGCCACTCATCCACAATCGCCAGCACCCGCGCCACAAACGCCGGATCATTGATGTGGCAGTCCAGCACCTCATAAGCCACCCCCGCCTGACCCAGTGCATCCTGCAGTGCCGCCAGATAAGCGGTCAGGTCCGCCGGGGCATACAGCTCCTGCCCCGGACGGTCCCACGCCTCAATGCCCTGTCGTGGCAGCAGCACCCGGACCGGTGCCTGTGCTGCAGCCAGGCGCTCGGCCATGACCTGTACGGTCCTGACCCGCTCCTGTGCACTCATCACTACCGAACCGATCAGGCGGTTATGGGCATGATAGGGGCTGGAACCGAATGAGGGAGGCAAAGGCTGCCACGCCGGCAGGTCCACCAGGTCCATGGCTCCCGGTGCCACCAGCTGCGGAATCCCGGCCCGCCCGGCATTGAGCAGGCGGTCATTCCCGGCATTCACACTGGAACCATGTACCCAGTTGGCCAGCTCCTGAGTACAGAAATCCAGCACGATGGCAAATCGCCCCTGTGCCGCCAGACTTTCAAAGGCCCGCCCCCCCATCCCGGTGGCATGAAACACGGCAACCTCAAACCCCCGCTGCTCCAGCGCCGGCTTCAGCCCCACCATGTAGCTCAGGCAGGATTTACCCAGCGAGGTCATGCCGATCAACGGCTGTTGCGTCCGGGGTGGCTCCACGGCACGGGTGGCCCCGACCACTGCCCCGGCGGCTTGGCTGAGACTGGCCTTGCAGACCGAGTTGAGGCCATACAGGCCCCCGGCCCAGAGCATCATCTGCACATCCGCAGCAATGCGCTCCGCCGGAATCAGGGCTGAAAAGGCAATCGTGGACAGAATGAATTTCGGCACCCCCAGCGGCAGGGCTGCCACCACATCCAAGGCCAGATCCGTGGCCATGCTGCCGCCAATCGCC
Source organism: Thiothrix sp. (assembly GCA_020442915.1). Classification (GTDB taxonomy): domain Bacteria; phylum Pseudomonadota; class Gammaproteobacteria; order Thiotrichales; family Thiotrichaceae; genus Thiolinea. The sequence continues at coordinate 19,506 of JAGRJD010000082.1, forward strand.
AGCATGCCATCAAACCGCCTCTGCTCCCACAACTGCCGCGTCAGGCTGGCAGCCCCCTGCGCCATCAGCTGCATGGCGCTGTTCTCATCCCCGCTGGCGATTACCGCCGCAATGGTCACACCCGCCGCAGCTGCCACCGCCTGCTTGTCATGCTCACACGGCACATCCGTCTCTCCGAGCACACTCACATCCATGCGCAGGCAACGGGCACCCTGCCCCTCAATGCACTGCTGCAGGTATGAAAGCTCATCCGCCTTGGTATCGTAAGTACCGATCAGCAGAATGGTTTTGTCCATGATCTCCTCCTCATGACTTGACAGGCTGACAGTGGATCGCCATGCAGCCCCTTGCCGGATTACAGCTGGATCCAGGCCGTTTTCAGGTCCGTATACTTGTCCAGCGCATGCAGTGACTTGTCCACCCCGTTGCCCGACTGTTTGACCCCACCCAGCGGCACGGTCACATCCGCCCCGCCATAACAATTGACATGCACCACCCCGGCCTGTACCGCCCTGATCATGCGGTGAGCACGTGACAGACTGCCGGTCCAGACCGCTGCTGCCAGCCCGTATTCGGTCCCGTTGGCAATCCGCAGCGCCTCGGCCTCATCCGCAAACGGGATCACGCCCAGCACCGGTCCGAACACCTCTTCACGGGCCAGTGTCATCTCCGGCTGCACCCCGGCAAACACGGTCGGCTGCATGTAGAAGCCCCCGGTTTCTGCATGAATCCGGGTGCCCCCCGTGACCAGCTCGGCCCCTTCCTGCCGGGCCTGCGCCACATGCTGCAGGTCCTTGTCCAGCTGCTCCCGGCTGGCGACGGCCCCCACCTGTGACGACAGTTGCAAGGGGTCGCCGACCCGCAGCGTACCGGCCACCTGACTCAACAAGGCCACGAATTCATCATGGATGCGGCGCTCCACCAGCAGGCGTGAACCGGCCACACAGACCTGCCCGGAATTGCGGAAGATGCCCATGGCGGAAACCTGTGCCGCCTGTTGTAAATCGGGAGCATCAGCAAAGACAATATTGGGAGATTTTCCGCCCAGCTCCAGATAAACTCGCTTGAGGTTGGAGCGTGCCGAATATTCCAGCAATTTGCGTCCTACCAGCCCGGAGCCGGTGAAAGCCAATACATCAATATCCGGGTGCAGACCGATGGCCTCTCCCGCCACCCGGCCCTGCCCCGTGACGACATTCAGCACCCCGTCCGGCAGCCCGGCCTCGCTGCACAGTTCCGCCAGTCGCAACAGCGAGAGTGACGCGCCTTCCGCCGGTTTCAACACCACGGAATTACCCGCCGCCAGCGCCGGGGCCATTTTCCAGGCCGCAATCATGAGCGGGAAGTTCCAGGGCACAATGGCCGCCACCACCCCCACCGGTTCACGGTGGATCAGGCCCAGCACACTGTCCGCTGTCGGTGCGATCTCACCATAAACCTTGTCGATGCTTTCCGCATAAAAACGGAACGTCCCGGCTGCCGACCCCGGCTCGGCATTGAAGGCCATATTGATTTCGGTGCCATTGTCACGCACCCCCAGCACCGCCAGTGCCAGCGCTTCACGCTCAATCAGGTCGGCAATCCGGTGCATGACCTTTTTACGTTGGGCGGGCGCCATGCGCGACCAGCTGCCTTGCTGAAAAACCTGCCGTGCCGCCTGTACCGCAGCATCGACATCGGCACTGCCGGCATCGGCAATCGTGGTTAATATTTGCCCATCAATCGGGCTGATCACATCCATGACCTGCCCATCCCGTGCGGGGACTGAGCGGCCATTGATAAACAGCTGTTGGGGAGCAACCTCACGGATACGGAGGTCGTCAATTCGGGTTTGGTCAAGCATCAGGGGTCTGTTCTCCGTTTTTTCTCTGCTTCATGCAGTTCATCATCAAACTGTTCAAGTTTCGGTGTCCCACGGCGCAGACCAACAAAATGGACAACCAGTACCAATAGGATCAGGCCGAACAGCACCGCAGTGATCGGCCGCTCAATCATCTCCAGCGGAGAATCCACCCGTGCCATGCTGGAGCGGAACTTGGTTTCAGCAATCTTGCCCAACACCATCCCCAGAATAATCGGCACGGCTGGCAGATCCAGACGCTTGAGAATAAAGCCAAATATACCGAATACACCCGCCAGCAGGCAGTCGGTAAAAGAGTTACGCAGTGAATACACGCCAATAAACGACAGGGTCAGGATGATCACGCCCAGAAAGCGGTCCGGAATCGCCACCACCTTGAGCATGAAGCGACTGGCATACAGCAGGAAAATAATCACCAGTATATTCAGGATCAGCATGGACAGGTACAAACTGGTAATGAACTCCGGCTGGTCACGAAACAGGCCCGGTCCCGGAACCACATTGTGCACATAGAACACGGTCAGCATCATCGCCGTCAGCTCCTCCCCCGGAATCCCCAGCGCCAGCAGTGGAATCATGGCTGCCGGAGGGACCGAGTTGTTTGCCGCCTCGGAGGCGACAATGCCATCCGGTGCACCTTTGCCGAACAGTTCCGGTGCTTTGGAAACTTTCTGTGCCCAGCTATAGGCAAAAAACTGGGATAGAAACTCCCCCACGCCCGGTACAATTCCGGCCACCACACCAAAAAACGAGGAAGGAAACAGTACTTTGGGGTAACGGAATACCTCAAACAGTTTCCGGAACATGCCACCCACTGCCGGCTCGGGAGGGCGCTTGCTGTCACGCCCCACCAGCAATGTGAAGGCCTGGGAAATGGCATACAGCCCCAGCACCACCACAATCAGGTTGATGCCCGAAGACAGCCATACCTGATCAAAGGAATAGCGCTGGGTATAAGTCACCGCATCCATGCCGATATTGCCCAGAAAAATCCCCAGTCCCAACATCGCCAGTGCAATCAGGGTTTGTCCACGGTGGGATACCACCACCAGAATCATGCCCAGGCATGCGGCAAAAAATATCTCCCGCGAGCCGAACATCGGGGCCACTTTGGCCAGTACCGGGGTCAGTGTGATCAGGGCAATAATTGCCAGCACCCCACCGACAAATGAGGCGCCATACGCCAGCGCGAGTGCGCGAGCAGCTTCTCCACGCTGGGTCATGGGATAACCGTTATAGGTGGTCAGGGCATTGACCGAGCTGCCTGGCGTGTTGATCAGGATGGCAGGAATCGCTCCCCCATACATGGAAGATGCATAAATTCCCAACAATAACGTCAGGCCGGTAATCGGCTCCATGGAAAAGGTAGCCGGCAGCAGGATGGCAATCGCAATCGCCGCGCCCACACCGGGAATGGCGCCGATGATGACACCCCCTACCGACCCCACCAGCAGGGCCAGCAGCACATCCCAGCGTGTCAGTATCTCCAGACTGGCGAGCAGGACTTCTGAATGCGCCATGTTTCCTCCTCAGAAGTAAATGCTGAAAAAATTGCGCAGACCGGATGGCAGGTATTCGTACAAGGCTCCCCCCGGAATCTTGGCCTGCAGAAAGGTCTTGAAGATCAATACCGTAGCCAGCGCCACCAGTACGGAAGCCTGTAACAAACGTGGCTCGGTATATCCCAGTCGCAGGGTCAATGCCAGCATGAACAGGACAGTCGCCGGCAGATAACCCAGCACCGGCACCAGCCAAACATAGACCAGAAACCAGCCCAGAAACTCCAGGCTGCGTGCCCAGATCAGCAGCTCATGACCCAGTTCACCCTGACGGGTGGCACCGTTGCGCCACAACTGCCATAGATGCAAGCCACAGCCGAGTGTCATGATGGCCAGACCGATCACCACCCACAAGCCGGGTTGCTTGAAAAAAGGTTGCCCTTCGACATAAGTAACCTGAGTACCGAGCTGGCTCCACAACCACAGGGAAAACAGCAGCAACACTCCAATGAACAAAAATTCAGCCCCTTGCCGGGACGGATTATCCGTTTGCATACACGAAACTCCACAGCAGGAACCGCCCCGGCGGTCGCCGGAGCAGTCGGGTCAGACCATCACTGGTTGGTTTCCCTGATTTCCGTCATGGTGGCAATATCTTTCCCGATCCGGGCTTTTGACGCCTCGGCATCCTGCCAGTAAATCCGGGCTCCGGTTTCTTCCGAGAGCTTTTTTGCCCTGTCACTTTCCATGGTTCTGGTTGCAACGGCAATGATTCTGTCGCGCACAGCCTGGGGGGTGTCTTTGCGCACAAACAGGCCATTCCATAACGACAGTCCCAGCGCAGGCTCAAGCTCGCCCACGGTCGGTGTATCCGGCAGGGTCGGAATGCGCTCATCGGTCACCGCCGCCAGAATGGTCATCCGGTCCAGACAGGGCTTGATCTGCTGCAGGGTGGTATTCATCACATCCACATCACCGGAGGCGATGGTATTGCAGTCCAGCGCATCAAAGGCGGCATCGGAGGCATAGGAAAAGCCCATCTTCCGGGCCAGTGCCTTGGTCACCTGCGTGGGCGGGAGTGGATCACCGAAGTGCCCCAGGATCACCTTTTCGCTTTTGGCGTAGTCGGCCAGTTCCTGCATGGTTTTGTAGGGAGCCGCTTTGGAGGCAGCAATCACAAAGGGATAGGTCAGAAAAATCCCCAACGGCTCGAACGGGTCCGGAGTCAGGTCCGGAATGCCCAGTGTCGGTCCCACGACCGGCACACCGACCACGAAGGAGCCGATGGTATAACCATCCGCCGGTGCCCTGGCCACTTCCACGGCCCCCGGAAAGGGGCCGCCACCACCACCGGGCTTATTGATGACCGCTGCCGGCTGGCCATAAGCCGCCTGCACGTCATCGGCAATCATCCGGGTCAGCACGTCCTCCAGATCACCAGGCGGAAACGGAACAATGAATGAGACGGGTTTTTCCGGATATTCGGCCACAGCCGGAACCGAAGCCAGAGCAAGGCAGGATGTGCTCAGGGCGAGCACAGCCGAAAGCAGTTTACGCATGGGTGTTTTCTCCTCCAAAACAGTCAACCATCACTCATCGGTTCATTATTAACACCGATGGTGCAAATAATTATTGCTTTTTTCTCACCCTTGTGTCAATAATTTTTAAACGCCCCCTGCTGCCGGGCACCGGGTATCTGAACCACCGTTGCAGGAATGACCATGCAGACTGTTGATAAAGCCTTCAAACTATTGAGCCTGTTTTCGGTCGAAACACCGGAAGTCGGCCTGAGCGAACTGGCACGGCGTGCCGGCTTTGATAAGGCCGCTACCCGGCGCTTTCTGGTGGCACTGCAGAAACACCAGCTGATTGAACAGAACCCGGAGACCCGGCATTACCGGCTCGGCCCCGGCCTGCTGCATCTGGCCAAGATCAGGGAAACCACCTTTCCGCTGGAAAGCATTCTGCAGACCGCCCTGGTCCGCCTGTCCGGGGGGACCGGTGAAACCGCCCATGCGGGACTGCTGGTGCATGCCGTCCTGACCACGCTGGCCATCGTATTTCCGCCGCGGGCCAACCGCGTCCACCTGAATCTGGGGGAAAAGCTGCCCCTGCACGCCACCGCCTCGGGACAGGTACTGCTGGCCTTCAGCCCTCCGGAAAAGCTGGATGACCTGCCGATACAGCTCAACACCTATACCACCCAAACCATCACCGACCGGCAACAGCTGGTACACAGCCTGCAACAGATCCGCCAGCAGGGGTTCGCACGGGTATCCAATACCTATGAAGATGAAGTGACCGGGATCGCCGTACCGTTTTTCGATGCTCATGCCCTGCCCCAGGGTACGCTGGCGGTTGCCACCCCCAGTGCGCGCATGAGCGCCAAACTGGAACTGCAGATTCGTCAGCAGCTGCTGCTGGAAAGCCAGAGCGTGACCCAGGCACTGGGCGGGGTGCTGCCCGCCGACTTCAGCCAGCACCTGTATCAGGAGACCCCATGATGACAGCAAGCGCTCTGGTACTGGATTTTGGCGGGGTGATTTCACGCACCCTGTTTGAAACCCATGAACTGACGGAACAGGCCCTGAGCCTGCCAGCGGGCAGCCTGACCTGGCGCGGGCCGTTTGCCCCGGCCACCGACCCGCTCTGGCAAGCCATGCAGCGGGATGAAATCAGTGAGCGTGACTACTGGCTGACCCGGACCCGCGAAGTCGGGCAGCTGATCGGTGAAGACTGGCAGCAGATGGAGAATTTTGTGCGCAGGGCACGGGGTGCGGACCCGGAAGCAGTGATCCGTCCCGAGTTTCTGGAGGCGCTCAGTCAGGCTCAGGCCGCCGGCTGCCAGCTCGCGATCCTGTCCAATGAACTGGACCTGTTCTACGGCAGCGATTTCCGGTCCCGGCTGCCCTTCCTGCAACAGTTTGCCCTGATTGTCGATGCCACCCATACCGGGATACTCAAGCCCGATCCACGGGCCTATCACCTGATTACCGAAGGTTTGCAGCTGCCACCTTCAGCCTGCGTATTTGTGGATGACCAGTGGCGCAATGTCCATGGCGCACAGGCCCTCGGCATGCAGACTGTTCATTTTGATGTAACCCAACCGGCAGAAAGCTATCAGCAAGCCCTGCGACTGCTGGGACTTTGAGGAGTAAAACCATGCGTGCGACCCAAACATTCAAACACCTGGCTGAGCATGACCAGCCCTTCTGGCACCCAATGGCCCACCCGGCTGAAATGCGTGCCCATCCTTCAAAAATTTTCGTCAGTGCCGAGGGAGTCGAAATCACCGACATTCATGGCCATACGGTACTGGATGCCGTGGGCGGGCTGTGGAATGTCAACCTCGGCTATTCCTGCGAGCCGGTGAAAAAGGCCATTGCCGACCAGCTGCAGCAACTGCCTTATTACTCCTCTTTCCGGGGCACGACCACCGCACCGGTGGTGGAGCTGGGGCAGGTGTTGCAGGAATGGTTTGCACCCGATGGCCTGAGCCGTTCCTTCTTCACCTCCGGCGGTTCGGATTCGGTGGAAACCTGCCTGCGCCTGGCCCGTCAGTACCACAAGGTGCGTGGTGATCGTGACCGTTACAAATTCATCGGCCTCAAAAAAGGCTATCACGGCACCCATTTTGGTGGTGCGTCGGTCAACGGCAATGCCAATTTCCGCCGCAACTATGAACCACTGCTGCCCGGTACCTACCACATCCCGGCACCCTGGGCCTACCGCAACCCGTTTGATACCAGTGATCCGGAAACGGTTGCCCGGCTGTGTGCCCGGCTGCTGGAAGAGGAAATCCAGTTTCAGGGCCCGGATACGGTAGCCGCCTTCATCATGGAACCGGTCCTCGGAGCCGGTGGCGTGATTGTGCCGCATGCCAGCTTCATGCCGCAGGTACGCGAAATCTGTGACCGATACGGGGTGCTTTTAATTGCGGATGAAGTCATCACCGCTTTCGGACGGACCGGGGCCTGGACCGGCTCACGCTTGTGGGGCGTGAAGCCGGACCTGATATCGACCGCCAAAGCCATTTCCAATGCCTATTTCCCCATGGGGGCCGTCATGATCAGCGACAAGGTGGTGGAAGCCTTTGAAAACAGCAAGGATGGCTTCGGGGCGATTGGACACGGTTACACCTACTCCGGTCATCCGGTCGGCTGTGCAGCCGCGCTGGCCACACTGGCGGAAACCCGGCGTCTGAACATTGTAGACAATGCCGCAGCACGGGGAGCGGAGCTGCAGGCCGGTCTGCAGGCCCTGCAGCAGCAGTATGAGCGGGTGGGTGATGCCCGCGGTATCGGCCTGATGGGCTGCCTGGAGCTGGTCGCCGACCGGGCCAGCAAACAGCCCACCGACAAAGGCACGATGGAAAAGGTCGCTGAAACGGCCTACCAGAATGGTGTCATTGTGCGCACCTCCGGCAATAACCTGATCATTTCTCCGCCACTGATCATTACCGCACAGGATGTGAAGCGGATTCTGACGGCACTGGATGCCGGGCTGGCGGCAGCGGGATAACATCAGGCATTACCACCACCGATCCGGGCCGGGTCCGATACCGGACCGGGCCTGAAATCACCGGTTCACACCGGTATGCCAGCCTTCCCGCTCCAGCATCGGGCTGAGTATCCAGGCCGCAAACAGGCACATCCAGCCGGCCCAGATCACATCCGACAGAAAATGCCCGCCTGCTGCCATGCGGGTCAGACCAATCAGGCTGCCCAGCAGCAGTGCCGCCCTCAGTGCCCGTCCGGCCCGCAGCGGCTGCCTGCGTCGCCAGATGAACCAGAACGCCACCAGGGCAAAGCCGACCGAGGCATGCCCGCTGGGAAACGAGCGCCCGTGCCCGTTCGGGACATATTCCAGTGGCGGGGTATAAACCGCCTCCCCCCCGAACACCTGCAGCTGGGCCGGACGTGCCCGCCCCCAGTGATCCTTGAAGGTGAGATTGACCAGCAGCCCCGGCCCGAGCACAAACACCAGCAGCAGGTAAACCGCTGGCACCCGCCAGCTGCGGGCACGGGCATGCCAGCAACCGGCCAGCATGATGGCCAGGGTGCCGAACACGACAACGGCAGTGATAACCGGCACCGAATCATACAGCAGCACCTTCCAGAGCGGGTGATGCTCCAGCAGCCAATCCCCATGGGCACGATGGTAAAACAGGTGCTCCAGGCGCAGGTCCCAGTCCGTGATCCAGAACACAACAGTGGAGGCCAGCACCAGATTGAACCACAACCAGAGTTTGCGCCCGATCTGGCGTGCCATGTGCTGCCGTTCCTTGTCCTGCACGTCACTCATGCGCCTGTCCCGCCGGTAAACCCCGGAATCCCTGCAGCAGCCAGACCGGATAGCGGCGTACAAAATCCGGATAGACCTCGGCCCGCAGCTCACCAACCGGCTGCATGCGGCTGAAATACGCTGCCATGCCCGCATCCGGTCCGTCCGGATGCACAAACAGGAAGTCAGCCCCGATCCGGTTCTCCAGATTCGTCACCAGATCATAATGATGACGCCGCAGTCCGTCCGGATTCCAGCTCACAATCCCGAGTCCCGGCGGACGTGCATAATAGGCCAGCTCACTGAGGATGGCGCGCTCACTGGCCAATGGCTGTGCTTCGGGGTACTGCCGCTGCAGCGTCAGGTACTGCTGCCCGAGCTCATCCCAGCCCTTGAGGCGCTTGTAGACATCCCAACGTACCGTCAGCGGCACCCCGGCCCACTGCAGCAGGGGCTGGTAGTAATACAGGCCGAACGCCAGCACCAGATTCAGCACCAGCCCGCTGACCAGCCAGCGCCAGTGCCGGCCCTGTACCAGCCACAAAGCCAGCAGCAGACTGCCCCCCACGTAGGCCGGTGCCGCCCAGTTGGCATTGGCACGCCCGAACAGGGCTTGGGCACAGATAATCAGCAGAAACGGCAGCGTAAAACACAGCAGCAGATCCGCATGCGGCAGCCGCAGCGTGGCCGGAAGCCGGAATACCAGCCAGAGCAGCAGCGGGAAAAACACAAAACCGAACACCAGCAGCTGCCCACCTGCAAACTCACCCAGTTCACCCCAGTGCCAGCCGGCCTGTTCCAGATTGGAAATCTCGGCGGTGTGCTGGAAGGTGGGGAAATCATGCTGCCAGTTCCACCACAGGTTGGGGGCAAACAGCAGGGCCGCCACCAGTACCGCCGCCCAGGCCCGTCCGCTGGACAGCAGCGACCAGCGGTGGCTGACGGCCACATAGGCCAGTGCGGATACAAAAAAGATGCCCATGGTGTACTTGGTCAGCAGCCCCAGCCCCAGCACGCCACCCAGCAGCAGCCAGTCCCGCAGACGGTCGGTTTCCAGCGCCTGCACCAGCAGCAGCAGTGCCAGCGTCCAGCAGAAAAACAGCACCACATCGGTGGAAATCAGCAGGGATGACAGACTCACCGCCGGCAGGGTCAGAAAAATAACCGCTGCCGTCAGGGCCGTGCGCTGGTCTGCCAGCCGCAGGCCCAGTACCCACAACACCAGCGTGGACAGCGGATAAAACACCAGACTGCCGGCCCGGATGCAGCTTTCCCCGTCCCCGCACAAGCTGGTGCTCAGGGCAATCATGGCGGCGATCACGGGCGGTTTGGAGTAATACCCCCAGTCCAGCTGCTGTGCCCAGTACCAGTACTGGGCCTCATCCACATACAGCGGCAGCGACTGCAACAGCAGCACGCCGGCCCGCCATGCAGTCAGCAGCACAATCAGGCCTAACAGCAGCACCCACGCATGACGCAACACCCGCTCAGGCATCGTCATCCGTCTTGATACCCGTAGTGGCAGGTGCAGTGCTGACCTCCGTGCCGCTCGTACCGGACACGGGGATCAGCCAGCCCAGCACCCCGCCCAGCAGGGCCGAACCCAGCACGAACAGATGCAGGTTGATCGCCCCCTGGGTTGCCGTCGGCAGCAGCGCCACCCCCGAAAGTGCTGCAATCACACCGGCCTCGTAGGTGCCGACCCCCACAGGCGCATGAAACGGCAGCACACTGGTCAGCTCGCCACCGATCACCCCGGCAATCAGCATGTTGGCACTCACAGCCGGTACAAACTGCTCCAGTACCCAGGCCAGGGTGCCCAGCTTCACCAGCCAGTTGAGCCAGGTCAGACCCCAGCTCTTGAAGAACTGCAGCGGTGAATCCGGCAGGCCGTACATCGCCTGCTGCATCACGGTACTCAGACGCCCGTCCCTGCCGGCAAAATACAGTTCGACCCGGTTACGCAGCCAGTACAGCAACAGCGGCAGCAACAGCCACAGCAGCAATACCGGTGCCACCAGACGCCGGAACGGTGTCACCACCAGCAGCGGATAAATGGCGAAACACAGGATGGTGTGCAGGTCCAGCAACCGGAACCAGAGCAGCGCCGAGACGGACCGTGCATACGGTACGGTGAAGTAGCGCCGCATCAGCAGCGGAAAGCTGGCTTCCCCGGTGCGTGCCGGCAGCAGGTTGTTCATCAGGTTGTGCAGCAGGGTCAGGCGCAGGGCCGCCGGATAGCGCCCACCGATTTCATCCGGGAAGTAATCCACCAGCCGCCAGGTGCGTACCGCATAGCTCAGCACCATCAATCCCAGGGCCAGCAACAGTTGCGGCCAGTGAAAGGTGAGCCAGGGCTGCAGCACCTTTTCCCAGCCCATCCCGTACTGTACGGCCGCCAGAAAGGCCAGCAGTACCAGCCAGGGCAGCGCTTTTACCGCCCGGTCCCGGCCCGGAGAGCGGTTTTTGGTTTTTTCGTCTGTCATCGAAGATTCCGTTTCCCTTATAATCCGGGGCAATTCTAACCCATGGATAAGCTGTTTTGAGCAAGCAAACTGCGGATAGCATCAGCATAATTGTCCCTTTTTTCAATGAAAAGGATAATGTCGCGCCCCTGGTGCAACGGATGCATGAAGTACTGGCTGATTTCGCCCTGCCCTGGGAGCTGATTCTGGTGGATGACGGCAGCACGGACGCCACGCTGGAACAACTGCATGCCCAGCGGCAGCACTTCGGCACCCACATCACCGTGGTCGGGCTGCAGCGCAACTTCGGCCAGACCGCCGCCATGCAGGCCGGCATGGATCAAGCCCGTGGCAGCCTGCTGGTGACCCTGGACGGCGACCTGCAGAACGACCCGGCGGACATACCCGGCATGGTGGAAGAACTGCAGCAACGCAGGCTGGACCTGCTGGTCGGCTGGCGCCGGCAACGCCGGGATACCCTGATTCTGCGCCGGATACCCTCCCGCATTGCCAACCGCCTGATCCGCAAGGTAACGGGTGTCAACCTGCACGACTACGGCTGCAGCCTCAAGGTCTACCGTGCCTCGGTGATGCGCAAGGTGCGGCTTTACGGCGAGATGCATCGCTTCATTCCGGCCTGGGTGGCCACCACCGTTCCCCCTGCACGCATCGGTGAGCGGGTCGTGCACCACAACGAACGCTTCAGCGGTGAATCCAAGTACGGCATCTCGCGCGCGTTCCGGGTGATTCTGGACCTGCTGTTCATGTGGTTTTTCATGCGCTTCCGTGCCCGACCAGGGCATTTTTTCGGCAGCATCGGTCTGTTTTCCGGTACCCTCGGCAGCCTGATCCTGCTGTGGCTCGGGGTGGACAAATTCCTGTTCGGCAATGACATCGGCACCCGTCCACTACTGCTGGTCGGGGTGGTACTGGTAATCGCCGCCATTCAGCTGCTGACCACCGGCCTGCTGGCTGAAATGCTGGCACGCATCTATTACGAATCCGCCAACCGCACGGCCTACCTGATCCGGGAGCCGGACAGCGATGAGCCCAGAGTCTGGTACACAAAAACAGCTTCTCCCCCGGACATGCCGCAGGGCTAGCCCAAACCACCCGGTCGGTCAAATCCACCGGCAGCCGGGCGGCGCCGTGTTGTGTTGTACCGGACCGGAGCCGCTCAGGGCTGCTGCCGAGCGGTGATGGTACCGGGCGGATGATACTGCCGCCACAGGTTCAGGTAGTCCAGAATCCCCCGGCCATCCGCTTCCAGATTCTTGTCCCGCATGGCCAGTACCGCCAGTTTGGCGGCATCATTGCCATCGGAATTGATGGCATAAGGATCGGCACCGGCCTTGAGCAGGTTGATCAGGGCCAG
>JAGRJD010000083.1:0-3913 GCA_020442915.1 Thiothrix sp.
CGCAGGTTGGGGGTTCGATTCCCTCTTGGCCTGCCATCTTTGATCCAGGTAGTGCGTTAGGTGTCTGTCAAGGCCGGTTGCGCACTATCCGGTTTTGCAAGTTTAAGGTTTATGTCAACAAAAGTTGAGCAGCACGGTTCTCCGCTTGATACAGCAAAACTGGTGGTGGCTGTTGTCCTGCTGTTTGCCGGTATTGCAGGGTTTTATTATTTTGCTACCTGGCAGGGGGAGTCGGTTTCCCTGTTGCTTCGGGTGCTCGGGCTGCTTGTGGTGGTGGGGGTTGCAGCGGCAATTGCCTTTGTGACTGCGCCTGGACGCAAGTTGCTTGAGTTCATGAAGGATTCGCGTACTGAGGTGCGCAAAATGGTCTGGCCAACCCGCCAGGAAACCCTGCAGACAACACTGATGGTGATGGTGATCGTTCTGATTTTGTCCATATTCCTCTGGTTCGTTGATATGCTGCTTGGCTGGGCGCTTCGCTTGCTGCTGGGGGGTGGTTGATGGCCCGGCGCTGGTATGTGGTACAGGCTTTTTCCGGTTATGAGCTGCAGGTGCAGCGCTCCTTGCGGGAGCGGATGGTCCGTTTTGGCATGGAAGACCAGTTTGGCGACATTCTGGTGCCGACCGAAGAAGTGGTCGAAATGCGGGAAGGCCAGAAACGTCGCAGTGAACGCAAGTTCTTTCCAGGCTATGTGCTGGTCGAGATGGAAATGAATGATGATACCTGGCACATGGTCAAGGATACCAATCGTGTACTGGGTTTTATCGGTGGTTCCGGAGATAAGCCTGCTCCGATCACCCAACGGGAAGTCGATAATATCCTGCGTCGGGTGGAAGAGGGTGTTGACAAGCCCAGGCCGAAAGTCCTGTTTGATGTGGGTGAAGTGGTGCGCGTCAATGATGGCCCCTTCAAAGACTTCAACGGCGTGGTCGAGGAAGTGAATTACGAAAAGAGTCGGATGCTGGTGGCTGTTCAGATTTTTGGCCGCTCGACGCCTGTCGAGCTGGAATTCTATCAGGTAGAAAAAACCTGATCCTTTCCGGGGAGCTGCAAGGCGTTCGTACCCGTTTACAGGTAATATCATGGCAAAGAAAGTAACTGGCTATATCAAGCTGCAGGTTCCTGCAGGCAAAGCTAATCCGAGTCCACCCGTCGGTCCCGCACTGGGCCAGCGTGGCGTGAATATCATGGAGTTCTGCAAAGCCTTCAATGCAGCGACCCAAGGTGTGGAAGTGGGACTTCCGATTCCGGTTGTCATCACTGTGTACAGTGATAAAAGTTTCACCTTTGTGACCAAAACGCCACCGGCCTCTGTCCTGCTGAAGAAAACTGCGGGCCTGACCTCCGGCAGCAGCCGCCCCAATACCGACAAGGTTGGCAAGGTGACGCGTGCTCAGCTGGAGGAGATTGCAAAAACCAAGCAGCCGGACCTGACAGCAGCAGATATGGATGCGGCTGTGCGTACCATTGCCGGTACCGCCCGCAGCATGGGCCTTGAAGTGGAGGGTGTGTAATGGCCAGATTGACCAAGCGCCAGAAGGCAATTGCCGAAAAGGTCGGAGCCAATACGGCTTATGGCATTGCAGATGCCATTGATCTGCTGAAATCATTGCCACGTGCCAGATTTATCGAAAGCGTGGATGTTTCCGTCAATCTGGGGGTCGATCCGCGTAAATCGGATCAGGTTGTACGGGGTTCCACCGTGCTGCCGAATGGCAACGGCAAGTCGGTACGGGTCGCGGTTTTTACCCAGGGGCCGAATGTTGATGCCGCCCGTGAGGCCGGTGCTGATTTTGTCGGCATGGACGATCTGGCCGCTGAAATCAAGGGTGGCATGATGGACTTTGATGTGGTCATCGCGAGTCCGGATGCCATGCGCGTGGTGGGGCAGCTGGGGCAGTTGCTTGGCCCGCGTGGCCTGATGCCGAACCCGAAAGTGGGTACAGTGACGCCGAACGTGGGCGAGGCTGTGCGTAATGCCAAGTCGGGCCAGGTCCGCTATCGGACTGACAAGGCCGGTATTATCCACTGCGGTATCGGTAACGTTGACTTCGAGACCGATGCATTGGTGCAGAACCTGAATACATTGATTGCTGATCTGGTCAAGGCCAAGCCCTCCACGGCCAAGGGCATCTACCTCAAGGGGGTGTCCATATCCACTACCATGGGGCCGGGGCTCAAGGTCGACCAGTCCAGTCTGTCCTACTGATTTTCGCATTCGGGCATGGCGCCCAAGGCTTTCATGGATGAGGGCCGCCGTTCAGGCAACGAGATATACAGGATGTATGTCGTCCAAGACCGCAGGTGCCGGATTCCGGCTTAATACTGCCTGCGCAGATGGCGTAACCCGGGTCAGGATTCTGGTTTCGGGCACGCTGTTTACATCACGGCATTTTCGGATGCTGTGTTGATTAACGGTGGTTTATGCCGCCGAACCAGGAGTAGATATCGTGGCGTTAACACTGGAAGAGAAAAAGCAGATTGTCTCCGAAGTGTCCGCGGTAGCTGCAAGTGCTCATTCTGCTGTGGCAGCCGAGTACCGTGGTTTGACCGTCAGTCAGCTGACTTCACTGCGCAAACAGGCGCGTGAGGGCGGTGTGTACTTGCGGGTGGTGAAGAACAATCTGGCGAAACTGGCTGTTCGGGATACGGATTTTGAGTGTATCCAGGACGGTCTGGTTGGGCCGCTGGTACTGGCGTTTTCCCAGGAAGACCCAGGGTCGGCAGCGCGTCTGATCAAGGACTTCATCAAGGATAAAGCAAACGAAAAGCTGGAGGTCAAGTTTGTCGCCGTCGGGGGACAAATGCTGCCTGCATCCGAGCTGGAGCGTCTTTCCAAGATGCCGACTCGTGATCAGGCGCTGGCCATGCTGGCTGGAACCCTGCGTGCACCGCTCGACAAGTTCGCGCGTACACTCAACGAAGTTCCCGGGAAGCTTGTCCGTACACTTGCAGCCATTCGTGAACAGAAAGAGGCATCTGCCTGAAGTATCTGTTTGGTTTGAACGTATTTAACTGATCCGGTTTATGGGAGATTATCATGGCCGTAACTAAAGAAGATATGCTGGAAACGATTTCCGGCATGACTGTGATGGAGATCGTTGACCTGATCTCTGCAATGGAAGAGAAGTTTGGCGTTACCGCTGCTGCCGCTGCAGTAGCCGCTGCCCCTGCTGCGGGTGGTGACGCTGCCGCTGCCGCTGAAGAGAAGACCGAATTTGATATTGTCATGAAGAGCTTCGGTGCCAACAAGATCAATGTCATCAAGGTGATTCGTGCCATTACCGGTCTGGGCCTGAAAGAAGCCAAGGACATGGTTGAAGGTGTACCCTCTACTGTCAAGGAAGGTGCCTCCAAGACTGAGGCGGACGACATCAAGAAACAGCTGGAAGAAGCTGGTGCCGAGGTTGAGCTTAAGTAATCCGGATCAAGGTTATTTGAGCTTGCAAGTCATCTAACGGCGCTGAAACTTCAAGGCTGGCAGTGTTTTCACGCTGTCGGCCTTTTGTCGCTTGTCAGACATTAAACGACAGCATTTGAATTTGAGACTCCAGGTGAGGACGCACGATGGGACTGAGTTATACAGAGAAAAAGAGAATCCGCAAAGATTTTGGCAAGCGTGAGCAGATTCTGGAAGTACCCGATCTGCTAACCATTCAGCTGGAGTCTTATCGGCTATTCCTGCAGCTGGACCGACCGGCAGCCGAACGGACTGCTGTGGGGTTGAATGCCGCATTTTCCTCCGTTTTTCCGATTGTCAGCTACAACGGTTATGTCGCACTGGAGTACGTTGATTACGTATTGGCTGATCCGGTGTTCGATGTTCAGGAGTGCCAGTTGCGTGGCCTGACTTATGCCGCCTCCCTGCGGGTCAAGCTGCGCTTGGTCATTTATGACAAGGAGGCACCGGTT
>JAGRJD010000083.1:3922-5548 GCA_020442915.1 Thiothrix sp.
AAGGAGCAGAATGTTTATCTGGGAGAGCTGCCGCTGATGACCGACAAGGGTACCTTCATCGTCAATGGTACCGAGCGCGTCATCGTATCGCAACTCCACCGGTCGCCAGGTGTATTTTTTGAACACGACAAGGGCAAATCCAATACTGCAGGCAAACTGCTGCACAGTGCGCGGGTCATTCCCTACCGGGGTTCCTGGCTGGATTTCGAGTTTGATCCCAAAGACTGCATCTATGTACGCATCGACCGCCGGCGCAAGCTGCCTTCCACCATTCTGCTGCGTGCACTGGGCATGGACAACGAGCAAATGCTGGAGTTCTTCTTTGAGGCCGTGCATGTCCATCTGGGTGACAAGGGGGTTGAGATTGAGCTGGTGCCCGAGCGTTTGCGCGGGGAGCTGGCTTCCTTTGACATCATCCTGAACGGTGAAGTGCTGGTGGAAGCCGGACGGCGCATCACTGTCAAGCATATCCGCATGCTGGAGCAAAGTGGTATCAAGCGCCTGACGGTGCCGGAAGAATATATGGCCGGCAAGGTGCTGGCCCGCAACATTGTGGACCGCTCCACCGGAGAGCTGATTGCCGAGGCCAATACCGAACTGACTGATGACCGGCTTAACCTGCTGCGTGACAAGGGCGTGAGCGAGTTTGACATCCTGTTCACCAATGAGCTGGATCGTGGCCCCTTCATTTCCAATACCGTGAATATCGACCCGACCCGCAGTCCGCTGGAAGCCCAGATCGAAATTTATCGGATGATGCGCCCCGGCGAGCCGCCGACCAAGGAGTCGGCTGAAAACCTATTCAATAACCTGTTTTTTACCGAAGACCGGTATGACCTGTCTGCTGTCGGGCGCATGAAATTCAACCGCCGCCTTGGCCGTGAAGAATCTACCGGCAGTGGTGTGCTGGATCAGCAGGATATCCTGGATGTGCTGCGCAAGCTGATTGATATCCGTGATGGCCGGGATGATGTGGATGACATTGATCATCTGGGCAACCGCCGTATCCGCAGTGTGGGTGAAATGGCGGAGAATGCCTTCCGTGTCGGTCTGGTGCGGGTCGAGCGTGCGGTCAAGGAACGCCTGACCATGGCGGAGAGTGAGGGCCTGATGCCGCAGGAGCTGGTGAATTCCAAGCCGGTTTCGGCGGCCATCAAGGAGTTCTTCGGTTCCAGCCAGCTGTCGCAGTTCATGGATCAGAACAATCCGCTGTCTGAAGTGACGCACAAGCGCCGCATTTCCGCGTTGGGTCCCGGTGGTTTGACGCGTGAGCGTGCCGGCTTCGAGGTGCGTGACGTGCATCCGACCCATTATGGCCGGGTGTGCCCGATCGAGACGCCGGAAGGGCCGAACATCGGCCTGATCAACTCGCTGGCGACGTTCGCGCGGGTTAACAAATACGGCTTCATCGAGAGCCCCTACCGCCGCGTGAAGGACGGTGAGGTGACGGGCGAAGTCGTTTACCTGTCCGCCATGGAGGAGATGCGCCACCACGTCGCCCAGGCAAACGCCCCGATCGATGCGAATGGCCGTCTCACCGAGGAACTCGTCACCTGCCGTTATCAGGGCGACGTGTTGCTCGTTCCGGTGGAAGATGTCGATTACATCGACGTGTCGCCGAAGCAG
>JAGRJD010000013.1 GCA_020442915.1 Thiothrix sp.
GAGCCAATAAATTCAAAGGGTTGCAGCAATGCAGCCCTTTTTTATTTCGGGTTCCGTGAAAATGAAAACGGAATCCGTGAAAATGATCGGCTGCGCCCTGCCCTTTTTCTGTTCAAATCAGCGCTGAGCAGTTGATTGCGAATCAACTGCTCAACATAAAAAAACCAAATAAAACCAATAGCCTTGGTCTATCGCCGTGAAAATGAAAACCACTATTGTGAAAATGTTTCAATCCACCGGACAGGCTCAAAAAGGGCTATCGGGTTCAGATTTTTGTATTTTGGCATCAGTGGGGCTTATCGCGCAACCGGTTCACCGTGCCGGTTTGTGCCTGGGTAGCGACCGGTCATAGCGCTGGCGCATCTGCTCGGTACGGTGGCCGGCAATGCGTTTGTCGTCGCTGTCGGATACGCCTTTGGCCTTGAGGGCATGCAGGTTCCAGTATACGTTTTCCAGTCCATCCTGCTTCATACGCTGCTTCAGGCGCTGCATGGTGCTGTGTACCCCGGAGCGGCTCAGTTTTTCGCCGTTTTTATGGCACAGCAGCCACGGGTCGCTGATGGTCTGCTTGTCCTTGATGTGAAGCGCCCGTGCCGCTTCATAGGCAGCCCGCAGCCGGTCCGACCATTCAATCAGGTTGGAGCGGCTGCCTTTACGCCGGCGGGTGCGTATCCCCTCTTCCGTGCAGTCGGATAGCCGGATGTCCAGGGTTTCTACCCCACGGGTAGCCAACAAATAAGTCAGCTCGAACAGGGGCAGCAGCCAGGCACTACTGGGCGCTGTGGCCGCTACGTCGTATTGGGTTCGGTATTCGTCATCCGTGACGTAACGGGTTACCGGTTGTTCCGGGTATTTTTTAAAACCCCGCAGGGGATTAATGGTGACGCTCAGGTCCGGGATGTAGTTGCAGGCCCAAGCCAGTGCAGTGGACAGCAGCGTGGTCTCCCGGTTCACCTGTACCGTGCCTTTTTTTCCGCGTGCCTGGTATTCAGTCAGACGGCGGTCGGCAATCTGGTGTAATAGCGGTTGGGTCAGGTTGCGCACGTGCAGTGCGGCCAGGGTGTGTTCGGCTCCGTTAATGCGCAGCGGGTGTTCCAGCAGCCGTGCCATGAAACGGCTGTTGCTTTGCGAGGCTTTCGACAGCTGCTGGAACTGGGTGGAGTTGAAATACTGCTCCATGATCCAGCCCAGCGTGTGTCGGGTACTGGTGTGTTGCAGCCGCAGCGACTCCCGTGCCGCCAGCCAGGCCTGGTAGATCATTTCCGGTGGATCACCCGGTTTTCCCAGGTGGACCGGTGGTGACAGGAATCCGGCGGTGGTGGTCTGGATGCCTTCACGCTGATCCGGCGGGAACCATGGACGATAGACCACTGCGCCATGGTTGACGTGCACGTAGGGGATCGGGTATTCGGTCCGGCGCTGACGCGGGCGTGCCACTGTTATGGCACCTCAACCGTCTGGGCGGTCTCTGCTTCGTCGGGGTGGGTGTGGGGTGTGCGGCGGCGCATTTTCAGGGCGGCGTTCACGGCGTCCAGGGTGGTGACCGGGCGGCCATCCGGGCGCAGCAGGTAGCGGATCCCCATTTTTTTCAGTCGGGCCGCGACATCGGCCCGGCTGCTACCGCCAAAATGGCGTTTCAGTTCGTCGTAGCCTATCAGCATATCGGTTCCTTCGGGCAGGCTCCCCTGCCCTGCTGGTTGTGGTCAGTGCGGCATCGGGGTGGGTTGTCCGGGTGCCGGGGATTCTTGCTCCAGCACCTCTCCCATCGCGGCCCCGTTCTTTGCAATCGCAGCGGTCAGGAGCCGGGCACCGTGGTCATCCAATGCCTGATTGAAGTGCATGGTTCGTCCTTCCAGCACGACCGTCAGGCTGACGGCATGGATGCCCTTGATTTTCATCATCATGTCTGAGATTTTTTCCAGGTGTTGTCGGTGCTGTTCGTTGCGTTTGTTTCGTTCAGCGTCGTTCATTTCAGTTCCTCCGGGCAGGCTCCCCTGCCCTGCTGGTTTGTTTGCGGTCAGTGTGCCGGCTTGCTGGCCAGCAGCAGGACGGCACGCTGGATGATTCTCTTGTTCCCGTCCGGCATCCGGATCATGACCCATTTGTCTGCCGGATAGACGCTGGCGGGTTTCGGGGCATCGGTTAATACCTCGACCAGCTCACCGTTGTGGAGGCGGGCAATAACGGGTTTTAAATTCAGATGTATGGACAGTTGTTTCATTTTTTCGCCTTATGCGTTCCAGCGGTCTGGCTGGCGTTGGTAGTCGGGGTTGAGCTGCCATTTGCTGACCCCGTTCCCCTTCCCGTCTTCGTTGTACTCGAAGCGTTCATTGGGGATCACGATCCCCTCTTTCATGAAGCCGTCGGCCATGGCTTCCACCAGCGGGCGGATGACCACGGAATCGCCCGAGGTGCCACATTCCGTTTTGAGAACCTTGCCGACGCTGGAAAAGCTGAAGCGCGTCAAGGTTCCGCAGTCGATGGCTTTCAGGACTGCGAGCCATTGATCCGGGGTGTATCCGGTGCTGTTTCCTGCACTGTTTTCGGTTCCGTTTGCGGTTTCGGCAAGGTCGCCCTTCTCGTCAGAGGCTACCTTGTCGACAAGGTGGGGGGGGCTTGTCGACAAGGTTTCCGGCAAGGTTTTTTCCGGTTCTGTGGACCTTGCTGAAATGCCGGAGTAGGGGGGGCTTGTCCTGACGAGGGTCAGGGCGGGACGCCGGTTCATTTGGCCGGGTGTGACCAGTTCTTCCAGGTCGATCTGGCCGGCGATGGTGGGGTCGGGGTCGGTCTGCACGGCAAGGTTGCCACGGGTGGCCGGGTGGCCCGGCAAGGTGGCCGGCAAGGGGGGGACGCCGGGGACGGTACCGCCGGCAAGGTTGCGGGGACCGGTGCCGGTGAGGGGGACGGGGGGGAATGGCAGGTTGAACTGAGGATGGCCGGGGGTGTTGGCCGGGGACGCGAATCCATGGCCAAAGCCGTCGCCGGCACCTTTCCAGAGGTTCCAGCGGATGGGCGGGGTTTCGGGTTTTTCCATGGTATTTTCCGGGGATAATTCGGGGGCCGGGGCCGGCGTGTGAATTTCCGGGGCGGGCGGAACCGGGGCCGGTGCCGGGGGCAGGGTGGTGGCGGCGACGGTTTCGGCGGTGATGAGGTCGCCTTTTTCATCGCGCCCGACCAGGCGCAGGGCCTGTTTGTGGTCGGCGACGTAGGCGCCGATCCAGTGGAAGGCAAATTCAAAGGTGCCGATGATGATGGTGGAGAAGATAAAGGAGGCCCAGAGGGCGGCAACGCCGAACAGGGCTTTCAACAGGCGGATCATGGCGTAGTGCTGGTCTTCGTTGTACTCCAGCGCCTTGGCCTGCTGGATGGCATTGGCGACGTTGGCCCCGGAGACGGAGGCGGCGGCCTGAATTTCGGTGTTGACGCTGGCCTGGGCGGCGGCCACGTTACCCTGGGCGGCGGCCAGTGCGGCACGCAGGTCGCGGAATGCGGTTTTTACGCAGCTGTTGCAGGCGTTTTTGTTGTCGATCTCGGCCTGGATGCGTCCGGCTTCGGCCTGGGCGGCGGCCAGTGCGGACTGGCTGGCACTGGAGAGGGCCGGGGTGGTTGTGCCGGCGCGTTCGATGTTGCGGATGGCGGCCTGATAAACCCCGGATTGTTCGGAGCGTTCGCGCACGGTGTGGTCTTCGCGTTCCATGGACTGGGAGATTTCGGAGAACAGGCCGAAGAAGACCACGACAAAGGTGGCCAGGGCCGCCGCCGCGCCTTTCAGTCCGGCGGCATAGAGGTAGGTCTGGGCGGCGGTGATGAGGGCGGTGATGCCGATGGCGATGGCGGCATTGAGCCATTGTTCGCCGGTCCAGTCGGCGGGAGTGAGGCTGCCGGCCATGTATTTGACCACGAAGATGGAGGAGGCGACGAAGGCGGCCAGCGCGGCGAACATGAGCCAGCCATGGGCGGAGTTGAGGTCGGCGACGATGGCGCGCACGCTTTTGGTCATGGCGTAGTGCTGGGGCCGGGTGATGGCCGGCGCGGGGGCCGGGTGGGTGTTGTTACGGGTGGGCATGTTTCAGTACCAGGTGGTGATGAGGATGGTGATGAGTGCGAACAGGGCGGCGTGCCCGTGGTAGTCGGCTTTCCAGGCGGTCCAGCCGATGCCGATGAGGCTCCCGAGCAGGGGCCACCAGACGATATTGGCGAGGGTCTCGTGCAGGTCGGTGCCGTGCAGCCCCAGCAGGGTGGGGCCGATGACGAAGCCGGCGAGGCAGGCAGCGGCCAGGCCCAGCAGGGCCACGGGGAGGCTGTCGGCGATGAGGCGCCAGTCGACCGGGGCCGGGGTGTCGGTGTCGGCGGTGTCGGCCGGCGGGAGCAGGGGCGCGTCGAGGCTGTTTTCATCGTTGACGATGCCGGCCACGTAGTCCGGCAGGGGCGTGGGGACCGGGTGGCTCAGGGTCACGTCCTGTGCGTCGCGGCGGGTGCCGAGGCGCAGCAGGCCGGCGAGGTTGGCGCGGTCCTGTTCGGTGGACAGGGTTTGTTCGACGAGTTCGCGCTCACCGGGGGAGAGGGGATGGCTGCTGTTCATGGCAGCATCCTGACTGCGAGGCCCGCAGCGAATAACAGCATTGCCCCCGCCAGCAGGATGGCCATGAGCAGATCGAGCATGAGTGATAGCGGAGGGGTCGTTTTGCGGTCTGGTGGCTGCGGTTGTCTGAGGGGCTGTCGCTGTTGTTTGCGGATGCCCCCGGTACCGCAATAGCTGCATGAGCAGCCATCGGTCCATGGTGCGCCACAGTTGATGCAGCGTTGTTGGAGCCGCCGGTAGGCGATGGGACTCATTCCTGTACCTCCAGCAGTTTCAGCCAGTGGCGCAGGCAGGCATTCTGCCCGCGCAGGTGGTGGATTTTGGCCTGGGCGTCTTTCAGTTCGGCCATCAGGACGCCGATGCTGTTGGCCTGGGTGTTGATGCGCTGTTCGAGTTGCAGTTTTTCGGCGTGGGTGAAGGGGCACGGATATTCCGGCGTGGTTTCAGGTGTGGTAAGGTTCGTTTGCATTTTCAAAGACCTCTGTTCATTAATTTGAGGATGAAGTGCTCCGGCCATGGTTTGCCACATGGCCGGAGGGCGATTCAGGATCGGGTTATTGTGCGCAGGGTGGCACGGTTGAGGCCGCCCAGTTCCGCGGCCCGTGACTGGTTCCAGCCGGTGTGTTCCAGCAGTGCGCGAACAATGCCTTTTTTGGCTGCCCGCAGAATGACGGGGTAGGGGACCGGGATGGGATGGGGGTCGCCCTTCAGGGCGGCATCGGTCGCCTGATACGCGATCCGCTCGACTACGGCGAGAATGTCGGTTTTTGTTTCCACTTTTGTTTCCACGATTTTTCTCCTTTTTGCCCCCTGGGCGATTCAGTAGCCAAAATGCCTGACGGTGACGGTCAGGTGCATATTCGTAAAAATCCCGAAGTCCTGTGCCCCGCGCAGGGTGGGGCGGCCTTCGGTACGGCATTCGGTGTGGGCGATGTAGCGCCGGGATGGTGCGACGGTCACTTCCACCGTGTGGGCGCCGCTACCGCTGGCGGCGACCCGTCCGTTTTCGTCACTGATGATGAAGCGGCAGGGCCGGAAGACCGGCTGGCCGTGTTCATCCAGTGCCTGCAGGCGCAGTTGTTCCGCCTGTGCGTTCCCCATGCAGCAGGCGATACAAAGCCATGCTGCCAAACCCCGTGTTTTGCAGTTCATTTTTCGGTTCTCGTTTGTTGTGTTGGTTAATGTAACTTTATTGAGCAACTCTAAAATTAAGATAACTTAATTTTCAAGTCAAGTGCTTTTCACGCGAAGATGAAATTTGGGAAGAGGGTCTAGGTGGGATACTTCAGTTTTTGCCCATTTTTTTGCTTAATTTGGCCCAGAGTGTTTCGTTTTCGTGTTTCTGAGCTTCAAGGGCGCGGAACATATCGTCTTGCTGCTCTTCCAGCAGAGCGTTATACAAATCGAGTACCGCAGCTTCTCGCGGGGACAGTTGCCGAGGTGCCGACTGTTCTTTGCTGCCCTTTCCGGTCTGTAGCCACACGGGGGAGACGAGCAGTTCTGCTGAAACCAGTACCAAGCTGTCACCTGATAGTTCATTTTTTCCAGATTCCCAGTTGGAGACGGCCGCATCGGTAACACCGACACGACGCGCCAACTCCTTTTGGGTGAGCTTCAGTTCTTTTCTTCGTTGTCTGATGCGGCTACCAATATCCATTTGCACATATTAAGTTGGCTTAACAAAAGTTGTCTTGACTTTTGAAATTAAGAATGCTTAGTATTCCGTAATGGATGCACAAGCACTTGTTCAACTGCTCGGCGGTACAGCAGAAACTGCCAGATTTTTTGGTATCCGGCAGGCCGCTGTTAGCCAATGGAAACAGCGTAACGAGGTTCCACCTGCGAGAGTTTGGCAACTACGTGCGTTGCGTCCAGATTTGTTGGCACAGTTAGAGCATAGGCAGGTAGCAAAAAACGAGGCAAATCAAGACGACCAACGCACTCAACCGGAATCGGTTGACCGGGTGCAACAGGAATGAACAGGGCAGGGCCCACCGCTGGCGGCTATCGAAACCGGGAAACCGGCACCAGGCAAGCACCACTGATAGCCGCCAGCGGTGGTTCAATGTCCAACCATGCCCTTGGCCGGCCTGCGGGCCGGTCGTTTTGGGGTGAAACCGATTTTCCTCTCCTCCGGAA
Source organism: Thiothrix sp. (assembly GCA_020442915.1). Lineage (GTDB taxonomy): Bacteria > Pseudomonadota > Gammaproteobacteria > Thiotrichales > Thiotrichaceae > Thiolinea. The sequence continues at coordinate 6,722 of JAGRJD010000013.1, forward strand.
AGGGGCCGCCGGAATGGGCCGGCGGCCATGACAGGAGGGGTTTCAACCCAGGAGAAGCTGATGAATACAGAGACTGAAGAAGCACGGGCACTTGAGATTGGTGGTGGCCCGGATTGTCCGCCATGGTCGACGACGGGAATTGCAGCAAAAGAAGCGGCCCGGTACAGATGCACCGGGCCTTGTGAGCAGCTAGACCGGCATCAGCAGCGCAAGCAGGATCAAGGCTTGCACCAGCTTATGCAGGTCAATTCTCACCGTGATTGAAAGTTCGATCATTGAGATAGTCTCAACAGTCGGCTCTCGGTGCACCTTGAACCGATGTAAATCGGGCAAGGGTGGGGGGTACGGTATTTGTGGTCAGCTTATCCAGCATCTCCACAAGCCTTGGCCCCCAGTCCGGCGGGTTGCAATGCCGCCGGGGAGGCCGGTGCTGCACTTTGCGCAAAGATTGCCGTTTTACAGACGGTGTACTGTAGCGGCACCGGTTTCCAATTTTTTGTTGCTGGATGGTTTTTCCTTTCGGTTGGTTGAAGAAGTGAACATTTTCATTCTAACCGGGACGGGGCGGGGGACCAATCATCCCATGCGGCCCAGGGCGAGCCGGACGCCTGCCAGCATTCCGGCAACAATAACAACACTCCTCCAGAAAGGGGCTGCCGGAATGGGCCTTGAGGGATAGGGATTGATGATGAGGATGACGCCTGAGGAGCTGAAAGCGGCACTCGACGAAATCGGGCTGGCGCTGGATACCACGCATGGCTGCGTTGTAACCGGTCTGCCCGATGCCATGCCGGATGAAGCCCATTGGCGGGTGAATAACCTCAAGGCGCTCCAGGTGTTGGGTGACATTGATGGTGCTTTTGGCGGGGTGAGGGGTGGCGTCGAGCTATTGGCCATTCCGCATTATTCGGATTGTGCGGTTAACAATGCGCCTGCGTTTCCGGCAGGCCCTTGCAGCTGCGGCGCGGTGCTTATCGCTGAGCGTAAATGGTGGCCATTGCTGCGTCTCCTGGCGCGTAACCGGGCCGCACGCCTGCGAACGCAGTACCGGTCATGGTTATTCCATGCATTTTCGAGACGGTGAACAGGTGCCAGGGGTTGTTGCTGTGACTGGCGGTGGAGGCATGGCCACCTGCAATCTGGTAAGCGCGAAGTACGGCACTACCTGTTTTGGTGATTCCGTAGGCATGCGGTTCAACGATACGACGGAATCCGTTGTAGCTGAACTCAAGGCACTGGCGGTTACGAATGGCGTGGATGATCAGCGGGTTCATGAGTTTTCCCGGTTGGGTGGTTTGTGGAAATTTCATTCTAACCGGGACCGGGCGGGGGACCAATCATCCCATGCGGCCCAGGGCGAGCCGGACGCCTGCCAGCATTCCGGCAACAGTAACAACTCTCCTCCGGAAAGGGGCCGCCGGAATGGGCCGGTTGTGTTGGGCCGTGGCGGCGCTGGCGCTGCTGGGTTGGCTGTTGTGGAGGTGGGTATGACTGGCACATTGACGCCATTCTCTCCGGCCTGTGAGGGCTGTCGGCATTATCAGAATGCCCTGGGGCGTGAAACGGGGCTGAAAGTGGACAGGGGCAGCCAGTTCGACAGCAATGAACGCTATGGGTATCTGACGCTGCACCAGATTGCGCTGGTCAAGGCCGAGCACAAGTACACGCTTGCCGTGCTGCCTTCCGGTCGGGAACTGTTCCTGCACGATGCGCCGGCGTTGCGGACGCTGGAGCAGGGTGGTCGGTTGCCGGGGTTTTTCCGTGTGAGCCGGTCGGCGCTGGTCAATCCGGCCCATGTGATCGGGTATCACAAGGATGCCAGCCTGCACGAGTTTGCCGTGATGGCGGGGGGTGTGCGGGTAGCAGTGGCCCGGCGACATCTGGCGGACTGGCACCGGTTGGTGCGGGCGCTGGGGCTGATGACGGCGGAGATTGATCGAGTTCCACCCGCCATCCAGGAGATGGCCATTGAAACGGCATCGCTCGATCCAGATGCCATGAAACAGCGAGTCGAATGGGTGACCCAATGGGTCCATGGACAGTAAATAGGGCGGCATGAGGAAGAGCGCGAATGAGCATGAACCTGGGGGAAGGGGCGATGAAAGAAGGCTGTTGGGTCTGGGTCGGGCTGGGGGGGATCCTGCTGGCGCTGGTCTGGCTGATACGGGCCTGCATCCGCATGGTTGAGCGCCTGCTGGATGACGGGCATTGGTAAACAACGGACAGGGGTAAAAAAAAGCCGCTTCAACGGGACGGACCTCCCTCAGCGGCCTGGAAACAGCATCATGATTATAGCGATACCAGTACCGAAAACAAAGCGGAATCCCGCCGGGAGCCGGGGAGCATGATCCTCCCGCCACCGGGCTGGACCCGCTGCCATAACCTGCTGCGCCCGCTGCCGTCGGGGCGCTGGATGCCGTTCCATGACCGGAACGATCCCGACTTTGGCCACATCCAGCACACCATCCCGGATGGCGAGACCGACTATTTCGGCAAGCAGCCGCGTCCGGCGCTGCTGCGCCAGCTCAATGAATCCCTGAAGGATTTGTTTTTCCATCCGGAACGCCATATCGCGTGGTGCTGGCACCGGACCACGGGCATGGTGGCGAAATGGGGCGCGACCCTGCGCCTGATGCGCTCACAGATGCGCGAGAACATCGTGAAGCTGCTGTCGGTGATGATACTGAACATGGACCTGGCCACGCTGCTGGTGGCGCGGCGGGATGCGCACAATCACCTGCACCATTACACCCTGGGCTGGCTGGGGGAGCAGGCGGGGCTTTCGCCTTCGCAGGCCAAGCGGGTCAGTGCCTGGCTGCACCGGGTCGGCATCATCAGCAATGACGATCAGGTGTGCGAACGGCAGGCGGATGGCAGTTACCGGGGCCGGGCCGCACCGAAGCGGCTCAGTGCGCGGCTGTTTGCCTATTTCGGGCTGGATGCGGAGCTTCAGCAGCAGCGGGAGTGGGCGCGGGAGCGGGATGCGACCGGCCCGGCGCCGACCGAACGCGAGCAGCTGGCGCGGGAGATGCAGGCCGACAAGTCGCAGCTGTCCGCCATGAAGGCGCTGCTGAAAGGGATGAGCGCCGGTAGTGGCAAAGCCACCGCCACGCCGGTACCGGCAACAAAGAAGGCCCCGGCAGCCCCGGCTGCAGCGGGAAAACCGCTGCGGGCCGGGCCGGTGGCGGTGGCCGCCCATATCGCCAGCCTGATGCAGGTGCTGGGCTGATGCCGGATCATTGCGCCCGAAATGTGCCCAACGGTTATGATATGACTAAAAAATAGCGTTTTTGTGGTTGCCTCCTTCACCACATTTCCACAATACCCGCCTTCCGGCGGGTTTTTTTTCGCCCCGCGTTGGCTTGTCCACCGGGCGGATTTTTATCTGTACCCGGTTCGGGGTTATCTGTACCTGCTGCTGTCCGGAGCGGGTTGTCCACTGCCGGTGCCGTGATAACTGCACCCGTGTCGGGCGGGTAACTGTGCCGGCTTAATCATTTTCTTTTCTTCAGAGTAAGAGGGGGTATGCGGGGGGAAGAGGGGGGGGGCACCAGCGAAATAACGGTTTTTGTTAAACATCCAGTGTTATATCATGGTTGCATGATCAGGTCATTCATGCAGAGTGGGAGACATTGATGAAGAACAGGATGCGCCCGGTTCATCCGGGAGAAATTCTGAGGGAAGAGTACCTGAAGCCGCTTGGCATGAGTGCCAGTGCGCTGGCGATTGCCTTGCGGGTTCCTGCACCAAAAATCAATGATGTGGTTCGGGAACGCCGGGGGGTGACGCCGGACACGGCCTTGCGGCTGGCGCGTTATTTTGGCGGTGATGCCCAGTCGTGGCTGAACCTGCAGACGGCTTATGAGCTGAAACTGGCTGAGCCGGCGCTGGCTTCCGATCTGGATGCCATTGTGCCGCTGGCGGCTGCGTGATAACGGGGAAGTGAAGTGATGCTGTCTGATGTCAGTGTCAAATGGAGTGTGTTAAATGGGAACACAAAGCAGGATTGAGTGGACTGAGCAGACGTGGAATCCGGTCACGGGTTGTACCAAGGTATCACCCGGCTGCAAGCATTGTTACGCCGAAACCATGGCCCACCGCCTGCAGGCCATGGGTACACCAGGCTACAAAGACGGCTTCAGGTTGTCACTGATGCCGGAGCGTCTGGAGCAACCGGTGAAGCGCAAGAAACCGACGATGTATTTTGTGAACAGCATGTCCGATCTGTTCCATGAGGATGTCCCCTTTGAATACATCGACCAGGTCATGGCGGTTATTCAGGCGACCCCGCACCATACTTACCAGATTCTGACCAAGCGGGCCGGGCGAATGGCGGAATATTACGGTACTCACCCCATAGCGGCCAACATCTGGCAGGGGGTGACGGTTGAAGACCGGAAGTATGGCAAGCCACGCATTGATGAACTGCGCAAGGTGGGGGCAAAAATCCGCTTCCTTTCGGTTGAGCCGTTACTGGAGGAGCTGGGTGAACTGGACCTTTCCGGCATCCACTGGGTGATTGTCGGGGGTGAAAGCGGTAATCAGGCTCGACCGATGAAGCAGGCATGGGCCGATCATGTCCGGCACCAGTGTGAGGCGCAGGGCGCGTCGTTCTTCTTCAAGCAATGGGGAACGTGGGGTGCGGATGGTGTGAAGCGCAACAAGCACCTGAATGGACGGCTTTTGAACGGGCAGCAATGGGATGCTTATCCCGGTGTTGATGCTGGCTATTGATTTTTGCTGATGATGGACCGGGCCACCCTTTTTGCCAGGTCGACTGCTTTTTCACTCGGGTTGGAGACGCACAGGAACAGGGAAAACAGCTGGGCACCTCTTCTTGGCAGTGCTACCGGCTTCTCAACGTAATGGAACAGACTATCAAGACGCTGCCGGACATACGCTTCAAGCTCGGCTACACTGGCTGTCCGGTTGGCTTTGTTGGTGTTGGTGGCACCGAACAGGTCGCCCTGAACGGGCTGGTAGGTTTTTGAGCAAATATACTACACGGGAACCGGTCTGGCAGAAACTGTTTTGCAAGGGGCCGCGTGCTTAGGGCTTGCTGCAGGGCGGTGCGCGTCGGGGGATGCCGGAGTCCTACCCCACCGCCGCCAGATTCAGCGGCACATGCCGGTACTGCTGCGACAGCCCGATGCGCTCATACACATTCACATACACCGTCGTCCCCGCACTCTGGATCGAATCCCGCAGCGCATCCATGGCCCGTTCCCACTCCGGGTCATCCATCTGCAGCTTCAGCAGGTCCAGCACCGCCGCCGTTTTCAGTTCCCCCTGGGCATTCGGCTTGAAGGCCCGCATCACCAGCGAGCGCAGCCGGTCATCCGCCCCGCTGGACCAGCGTTCAATGCACTGCTCGATCAGCGCCTTGGCCGCCTGCAGCTCCACCGTGAACGTGATCACGTTCGCCATGCTGCGCGTGATTTTGTACTGCCCGTCGTAGGTGGTGATCGACACATTGCCTTTTTCGCCACCGATGCGGACCCCATAGCGTTCCGCCGCCACGGCGATCAGGTCGGCAATGTCCTTGAGCGCCCGCTGCTTGTACTGCTCCAGCGCCTCATGCAACCCCAGCGCCTCCTGCGCCAGCTCAAACGCCACCTGATCCGTCAGCTTGTCCTGCTCCCGCACCTGCGCCAGCGGCACCAGGTGGCCCTGTGCATTCAGCATGTAACCGTCCGGAATTCCCCCCGACATAAGCAATCCTCAACTTATTGTTTCCTGTTGAATTATGGGGGATTCCGGGTCATCTGTCGACGCCGGACTCAGTACCGCCCTCTTGGCATGGGAGCGCAGGGGGACATTCCCCAAGCGGGTAAAAATCGGGCCGGGGCGGGTAGGCTACCGGTGGGATGACCTGCAGGCATGGCGTGATGGCCTGCAGCCTGTTGAGGGGGCGTAGTATTATACGCCTGGATTTTGGGCGATTTGGGCACTTGCCCAAGTGCCCAACTTTTTCTGATATAACTATTTGTTTTTATTGTATTTATTTTTTTGTGCATGCACCGCCTTTCCGTGTAACTTTCATATTTCAATCCACGCCCCTAGGGGCGAATTGGGAAGGGGTTACGCCCCTCCCCAATCAGGGTATCTCCCTGAAGGGAGAGGTTTCAACCCGGAAGATGCTGATGAAAAACCACCGGGCAACGGATGAAGGTGATCCGCTTTCGACTGGCCGGTCTAGCCCGGTGGGGATTGAAAAGTGTGTCAGCGGTCAATTTTCGTCCCCGATACCGGTCGGTTGATTAGATCGGGTCTTTTTCATTAATATAATTAATCGATAATAATACGAAGGCTTGATCATGCTGGAGTTGATGGCGCTGTTGGGGCCGCGCCCTTCGGGCTTGCTGCAGGGCGGTGCGCGTCGGGGGATGCCGGACTGGACCAATGTGGCAGGGGCATTGGCGGGGCTGACGACGCTGGAGTATCAGTATCTGGAGTTTGTGTATCTGGACCGTCCACAGGTGTTTGCGGAGTTGCAGATGGGGCTGGCGCAGCACCTGCAGTTGCAGGACCGGGCGTTGTGGCGGCTGCCGTTTGTGGATGTCATGGGGGCGGTCAAAGGGGCGCTGGTGTTGCGGCGTGACCACCGCTGTCCGCACTGTCAGGGTACCGGGTACCGGCAGCATCGAATCTGCGGAGGATGTGGCGGGAGCGGGATGCGCGAGGTGAGCAACCGGGAGTGGGGCCGGATGACCGGCATCCGGTATGACCGTCGGGCGATGCTGGCAGGGGCTACCGCTGCGGCCAATGCGTGGTTTGCGGCGACGGAGGCGACGGCGGGACGCTTGTTGGGGCGTGAGCTGAACCGGCGTGAGGTGGCGGAAAAACCGGGTTGACCGGATGGCGGTCAATCTGGTAGGTTAAATTCCCATGCTGGCCGTCTTGAGCCAGAAAAATATCCAGGCCGGACAGGGCAACCTGATCCGGCTTTTTTGTTGCCGCCGTCCGGGTGACGGTGGGGACGGATTTGGGGCCAAAATGAAGCCCGGACAAGCATCAACTCGTCCGGGCTTTTTTGTTCCCGTCGCGGCATTGGTGCGCCCGGCGGGGTGATTAATCCTTACCGAGAGGATCAATGCAATGGATGTTATCAAACTGGCACTGGAGTTGGCAAAAATGGCAGGTGATCCAGAAAAGTTTAGCGGGAAGCGATTTGCGGCGTTGTTGTTGACGGTTGTCATCATCACGCTGATCTGGCGTTTGCCGGACATCATCGCAGCACTGTGAGCCACTACGACCACCATGAAATTCATCGTTGATCTGGTTAGATTGCTCATCGGGACAGCCGCCCCGGAGCCAACATGGTTTGTCCGGCAGGACAGTTTCATCGGCTGCGGACCGGCAGTGGCAACCATGGCGTTGGGCTGGGCCGGAATTGATACCGTCCTGCCGACCAACCGGAACATCTGGATGTTCTCCGATGTGGCGCAACACATCCAGCGCAGCGGCGGCAGGGCTGAAATCCGGCGGATCGGTACCCTGGTGCCGGATGACGGGACTGCGCTGGTGGTACTGGTGCGCTGGGCGGGGATTGCCAACCATTTTGTGTTTGTGACCGCCGGCAACGGGCGATGCTGGATGCACAATCCACTCGGCGGCTCGTCACGCACCACGCTGGCCGGTGTGCGTGATGAGATGCTGGGCGAGTGGTGTGTGGTGGTGAGTCGATGATGCGGGTTTTATCGGGGGTGCTGCTGGTGCTGGTGTTGTCGGGGTGCAGCAATCTGACGCTGCACCTGCATTTTCAGCTGGCGACGGTGGAGTTGCGGCAGTGACGCCGGCGGTGGTGCTGGCAACGGCTGGACGCCGGTCCGGGTTGCAGCTGTCACTGACCGATGTCGCGGGCGAAGGCATCCATGTCCGGGCAGACGGGGTGCAGCTGGTCGGGAGCCGGATTCGGGATGGCCGTCCGGCCCGTGTTGCGGGGCTGGCACATGTGGATGCGGTGCAGCTGATTCCGCCGGCAGCCGGTGTGGCCAGGGGCTGGTATGCAGGGTCGGTGTTGCGGGCGGTGGTGGTGGCGGATTGCACGGTGCTGGCACCGGGGGCCAGGTTGCAGGGGATGACCGGTTTCGACGGGGCCTTTGTGGATTTGCGCATCACGGGGAATGCGGTCTGGTCGGCGGCGGCGCACCTGATCCACGTGAATGGCTGGTTGTCGGGTGAGTGCCGGGATAACCGGGATCAGCACGGAGCGGTGATCCGGGTGACGTTGTATCCGGTGCGGATCGGCGGCGGGCCGGGGCTGTCGGGGCAGCAGGTGTGGGTGATCGGGTTTGCAGCGCAGTCACCGGTGCAGTATGGGACGGTCGTCGGGGATATTGCACGGGATTTGCGGCAGCAGCGCTGGAATGACCGGGATGTGTTTCTGGCGGATTTTGATTATGAGGGGTTCCGGGCTGCTGCGGCGCTGTTGCCGGGCGGGCCGGAGGCGGAGGTGCATGCGGAGCAGCTGAAGCAGCTGGCCGTGGCACACGGGCGAAGGGTCGGGGCCGAACAACAACATGAGGATCATGAGATGACAATGGGTAATGATGTGCTGCAGGGGATGTTGCGGCATGTGTTGACGACGGTGGGCGGGCTGGCGGTCGGGTATGGCTGGCTGACGGCGGCCAATCTGGAAATGCTGGTGGGGCTGGTCATGGCCATGGCCGGGTTTGTCTGGAGTTATTACAACAAGCAGCAGGTCGGATCAGCGATGGCACGGCCGGTGGAGGCCGGTATCCGGGATAACCGGGCCAGCGTGCCGATTGCACAGGCGGCACCGGGGTATCCGTCCGATGCCAAGGCGGCGCTTGTGCGGGACAACAAGCTCAGCAAGCCGCCAGAGCCGGCCACGGAATGGCAAAAAGGGTTTTTCCTCTCGGAGCGGTCATGGGGGAATCTGCAGGGGGTGTATCCGGAGCTGGTGCAGGTCATCACGCAGGGGATTGCCGCCAGTCCGCATGATTTCACGGTCATTGAAGGCGTGCGCAGCCCAGAGCGGCAGCGGGCGCTGTTTGAGGGGGATCCGAAGCGCACGCAGACGCTCAACAGCAAACACATCGTCCAGTCGGACGGGTATGCGCATGCGGTCGATCTGGCCATCATCCGGGACGGGAAGCTGGTGGATGATCTGGCGGAGTACGCGGCGCTGAACCGGCACCTGCAGCAGGTGGCGCAGGCGCTGGGCATCAACGGTCTGGTCTGGGGCGGGAGCTGGGCGATGCGGGACGGGATGCACTGGGAGTTGTGAGCACGATGCTGGCGATGATGGCGGACTGGACAGAAAGGGCGGAAAAATGGATCACGGTAAAGGCCAGTCTGGCCGGTGCGGCGGTTGTCGGGGGGTGGGGCATGTTGACCGCTGAGTCCCTGTTGACGGTGCTGGGGGTGACGGTGGCACTGCTGACGGGGCTGGCACAGATGGTCAAAATCGGGCGCGAGATTCTCGATATGTGGCATATCCGCCAGCGGGAGCAGCGCGAGCGCCGGATGGAGACACGGCAGGTGCAGCTGGACAAGGCGCGGATACCGGGGCGTGATCCGGGCCGCTGGCAGCGGCAGGACCGGCAGGCAGGAGACGAGGATGCTCATTGATCTGGCGGAAGCAGGCGGCTGTCACGTACTGACGGCATCGGCAGAAAAGCCATGGCTGCGATTGCTGCCGTAGTGACACAGCGGCAATGCAGGGTCTCAAACCAGAGCGGGCCAGAATGGTGGAGGCGTACGTCAACGGCGTGGATGGGGAGATGCCGGACGACCTGAGCCTGGTGCAGATCGGGGGGTACAGGCCCCGGAATGGCGAATCGGCACGCAAGCTGCGCTGGAAAATATTCGAGTCCGGCAATGAAAAACACGGTGAGACGTACCGGGCTGAACGCGATTACCTGCGGCTCCTGCAGGCGCGAAACCGGGAGCGTTCCGAGTGGTCAGCCGATGAAATCCGCCAGCGGCTGCAGCGCAACGTGATGCTGGCGCAGGGGGAGCTGGTGTTCGACAAGGTTTTTTCGGCCAGTTACCAAGGCCAAATCATTATCGAGTCCCAACGGGTGGCAGAGATTAATGTCCCGGCGGCAACGCAGGCCCTGCATCTGCTGGGCAAGATGCAGGGCCTGTTCCGGGACGAGCTGGTTTTGCAGCAGCGCAACCCGCCGGAGCGTGTGGTGCGCCCGGTGCGTTATGTCGGGGTGGAAGACGAGGATGAATGAGACGACGCTGGAACTGCCGGAGATCGAGCTGCCGGCGGCGTTCGGGGCGCTGGCACGGCCCAAACGGGTCAAGGTGTTTTTCGGTGGGCGCGGGTCGGGCAAGTCGGAAACCATCGGACGGCAGTTGTGCCTGGACATGGAAGCCGATCCGGACCTGAAGGTGCTGTGTTCGCGCATGTACCAGAACAGCATGGATGATTCGGTGTACGGGATGCTGAGCGCGTTTGTGGCGCAGTATGCGTTTCCGTTTGATGTCCGGGCGACGGAGATTCGTGCTGCCGGCAGCGGGGGATTCAAGTTCAAGGGGCTGGCCCGGAACATCAACAACATCAAGTCGCTGTTCGGGTTTGACCGGCTGTGGGTGGAGGAGGCGGAGGATGTGCCGGCGCGGGTTTGGGATAAACTGATTCCCACGTTCCGCAAGGGCGGCTCAGAGTTGTGGGTGTCGTTCAATCCGGCGGATGAGGCGGACGCAACTTACCAGCAGTTTGTCGCCCCGTATCTGGATGCGATCAATACCCAGGGATTTCATGAGGACGAGTACCTCTACGTCCGGCGGGTGAATTTTAATGAAAATCCGTTTTTCCCGGACGTGCTGCGGGTCGAGTCGGCACGGCTGAAGCAGCAGAATTACAAAAAATGGCTGCATGTCTACCAGGGCGAGCCGGACATGGAGTACCTGGATTCCCTTATCGAGCCGGAGTGGTTTGAGGCGGCAGTTGATGCGCACCAGAGGCTGGGATTTGAGCCGCGTGGGGAACGGGTTTGTGGTTTCGACCCGGCAGATACCGGGGCGGATGCCAAAGCGCGGGCGTTGCGCTATGGGGTATTGATTGAGGATGTTGCAAGCTGGCTGGATGGGGATGTGACGGATGCAACACAAAAGGCGGTGGATGATGCGCTGGCGTTTCGGGCGACTGCGCTGGTGTACGACAATATCGGTAATGGGGCCAGTGTCAAAACCTATGCGACCCTGGGTGGCGCGCCGGCAGGACTGGCGTTCCATGGATTCGGGGCAGGCGATACGCCGGATGACCCGGATCAGGCATTTGATGCGGCTACGGCGGATGAGACCGCACCGAAAACCAACCGGGATACGTTCCGCAACAAGCGGGCGCAGTACTGGTGGCTGTTGCGCGGGCGGTTTTACCGGACATGGGAAGCGGTGGTGAAGGGGAGGTACCATGATCCGCTGACCCTGATCAGTCTCAACGGCCACATGCCACAGCGGGCACAGCTCAAGCGCGAGCTGGTCAAGGTGCAGCGCAAACGGACACCGGGATTGCAGCTGATCCAGATCGAGAGCAAGGAAGAAATGCGCAAGCGCGGTATTCCGTCGCCGAATTTGGCGGATAGTTTGATGATGAGTTTTGCCGTGCCGGAGAAAAGCAGTTACCGGTATGAGCGTAGGCCGGTGAGAAGATAGGGTAACAGAAAGGTGATTTTGATGAGTGCTGATGAGCAAGCGATTGAGCAGGAAATTCAGGACAAGGGTTTGAATGCACCCCGGTTGACGCCGGACGACATTGATACGGTGATCGTCGAGGAGGATTATCACGTTTTTCCCGGCACCACCCTGACAGTCTGTCGACTGGGTTTGATGAATGGGTTTTCTGTGACAGGTGAAAGCGCGGCTGCATCCCCTGCCAATTTTAACGAAGCCATTGGGCGCATGATTGCGCGTGAGAATGCGCGGAACAAGGTCTGGATGCTGGAAGGCTATCTGCTGAAACAGCATTTGTACGAACAGGCCGTTGCCAATTTTGAGTGAAAGCAGCCTGGGCAATACCGGGTCATAAGTGAGTAGCTGGAAGGCCACAGGGGGAACTCTGTGGCTTTTTTATTTGCAAGGAGAAATTTATGGCTGAAGAGCAGATTCCGATGGAAACGGTTGAGGTTGATACGGCTGACAAGCCGAAGCGGGGACGTGCGGCCAAGACTGATCTGCAACAACTGCAGGATCAGCTGGCTAACAGGGACGGGCAGATTGTCCAGCTGACTGAGCAGAATGAAGAACTCAGGACGACACTGAAAAACCTGGATGCGGCACGCCCTGGTGCAACGTTGGCCCAGCAGGCGCAGTTTGATGAAGAGCTGGCGAGCTGGCAGGCGCGGGTCACTGATCTGGAGGCCGCGCTGGAACAGGCCGGGGCTGAGGGGCGTGCGGTGAGGAAGCAGCTGGATGCGGCGCTGAATCTGGACAGTGTATCCCTGGCAATGGACGAGAACGACGTGTCCATTTATCCGCTCAAGGGGGCCGTCGGCAAATTACCGGCCAGCGGCGGCAGTGAGCCGGTTGAGATCGGGTTGTTTGCCAAGGACATTTCCGGGTTCGGGCGCCCTGGGGTGCTGCTGGTCACGGTATCGGCCGGGAAGGTGGTATCCGTGCAGGCGGATTTCTCGGTGGTGCTGTCCGGTTCGGAGCGCACCGGTTATGAGCTGAAGCCGTCCCGTCGGTAAGTAAAGCAGAATCGGCCACCGAATGAAGGCACTGAATTTCCGGCAGCTGGTCAGCGACATTGCGGCACAGGATGGCCGATGGCGCGAGGTGGCCCAGAAGGCCGCTGATTATTACGATCACCTGCAGGTCACGGATGGGCGGCGGCGGGATGTGGAGCGCAGCTGCGGTGGCGTGGCGTTGATCGGCAACCTGATCCAGCCGGCCATCAATTCGGTGCTCGGGCATGAGGAGCAGCGCCGGGTGCAGTGGATGTTGGTGGCGGACGATGAGGACAGCGAGGAGGTGGCCGAAGGACTGAATCAGCGCCTGAACGAAACCGCCCGCCTGTGTTATGCCAACCGTTATTGTTCGGATGCCTACAAGGACCAGGTGATCAAGGGCGTGGGCTGGTTGTACATGGAGCGTAACCCGGACCCATTCGGGACACCTTACCTGATTGAGCAGGTACCGGTTTCAGAAATCTGGTGGGACATGCGCAGCCGTGATCCGGGGTTACGGGATTGCCGCTGGGTGGCGCGGCGTAAATTCATGGACCGGGATGAGGCGTTGGCGTTTTTTCCGGGGCAGGGCGCGATCATTGATCAGGTCTGCAGCCATGGCTGGGGCGATTACAGCGGGTTCCAGATCGGGGATGCCGCCAGCATGGCGGAATGGGAGTTGCGGCAGGCGGAGTGGTCGAGTGCCTCCCGTTATGCATCCCACCTGTATCAGGACAGCAGTGAGCGCCGCCGGGTAGCCGTCTATCAGGTGTTTTACCGGGTGTTCCAGTCCGTGCGGGCGCTGCGGTTTGCGGATGGGCGGGTAGAGGAGTGGGACCGGAGCAACCTGATGCATGCGGTGGCACTGGCCATGCGCATGGCGGGGCCGGTGACGGGCGTGGCGGGCAAAATGCGCTGCAAGTGGTATATCGGTCCGCACGAGATCAGCGATGAGGCATCCCCGCATCCGCATAACCATTACCCGTTCGTGCCGTTCTGGGGCTATCGCAAGGATGGCGCCAATACGCCTTATGGACTGGTGGAGGGAATGATCGACCCGCAGGATGCCTATAACGAGGTGGGTTTCCGTATCCACCAGATCATCAAGCACAAGCGGGTGTTTTTCGACCCCAAGGCGCTGTCGGCGAGCGGGATGACGGCCAGCGACCTGGTGCATGAGCTCAATCGGGAGGATGGGGCCATTCCGACCGACACGTCGGACGGCATCCGGGTCGAGCAGGACTGGGCCAAACTGCAGGCCTTGCGGGGGGAGCGCGAGCTGCATGCGCAGCAGATACGCGATTTTTCCGGTATCTACCACAGCTATTCCGGACAGGTGGCCAATACCCAGTCCGGCATTGCCATCGCCAGCGCTGCGGAGCTGGGGGCCACCACGCTGTCGGAGATCAACGCCAACTATCAGTTCGGGCGCAAACGCCTGGGCGAATTGATACTGGCGCATCTGGTCGAAGACATCGGGGACCAGCAGGTCACTGTCCGGGTGCGGTCACAGGGGGCCGGAGCCGTGAAGCGCACAGTCATCCTCAACGGGCCGCGCCGGGACGGGCAGGGCACGAATGCCGTCACGCGGGCGCGGCTGCAGGTGGCGCTGGCGGATGTAGCCAGTAGCGCAGGCTATCGGCAGCATACGCATATGCGGGTGATGGAGATGTTCCAGGTGGCTGGTAATGATCCGGTGATGGCTCCCTTCCTGCTGGAGCTGGCGGTGGATACCAGTGAGCTGCCGAACCGGGAGGAAATCCTGGAGAAGTGGCGCAAGCAGCGCGGGATGTCGGACGATCCGGACGAGCAGGAGGCCATGCGCCAGCAGGCCCAGCAGGCGGCCCGGCAGCTGGCCCAGCTGGAGCAGGCCAAGGCGCAGGCCGTCATCGCCGAGAATCAGGCGCAGGCCGAGCGGGAGCAGGCGCATGCAGCCTACTACACGGCACAGGCTGCTGAAACCATTGCCCGCACCGAAGCATTGCAGCGGCAGGCTGAAATGGAAGCAGCCCAGGCGCGAGCCGCACAGCTTGTCGCACAACGGCGGGCAGAGGCCGATGAGCGGATGGCGGCTGTGTAACAGGCAAATCAAAACAGGCATAGCAAAAAGGCCGTTTCGGGATTCCGAAGCGGCTTTTTTTATGCCCGTTCGCTGAACGGTACCGGGTGCATTGCGGCTGGACAAGCCGGATGGGCTGGCACGGTTGAAACAGCTTCAGAACCTTAACTGAAAACAAGGAAATCCCATGAGCGATTTGGATGATGATTTGAATGCGATGTATGCGCAGCTGCAGTCGGCTGATGAGGAGGCACCGGAAACGGAAGATGCCCCCGACAAAGCCCAGCCAGCGCCATCGCCACCGCCACACGCTGGAAAAGCCGAGGCAAACAACACCGATACAAAGCCGCCGGAGCCGGAGCTGCCGCACGCTGGAAAAGCAGAAGGCAACGCCGGACCGGAGGACGGGACACAGGAACAGGATGCCGGCCACGGCAGTGACAACACCAATCCCACCTGGTCGGATTACAGCCAGTTGCGGCGTTCAGCCCGCAAGCTGGAAAAGGCCAAGCGGGGGCTGGAAAAACAGCTGGATGATGAACGCGGAAATGCGGGCAGGCTGCAGGCGGAGCTGGATTACATCCGCTCGCGCCATGGCGATGATACCGCCACCTTTCCCACCGGCATCAACATGCAGGGGGTGCGGGACGGTGATCCGGATGCCATTGCGGATGCACTGGCGTTCATCCAGCATCAGGCGCAGCAGGGCCGTTACGGGCCTGCTGACCGGGAGGCATCAGTGGACGGGAATACCCGGCCCCCTGATGCCGGCGCATCGCCACCCGCCCCGCTGCCGTCCAGCTGGAATGATTTTGTTGACACGCTGCCGGATAACAGTCCGGTGCATGAGCTGGATGCCTGGGTGCATTCCGGCAATCCGGCACTGATGGCCGCTGCAAAAGCGGCTGAGCAGGCCATTCTGTCCGATCCCGAGAGTCAGGGTAAAACCCCCGAATCGCTCTACATCGAAGTGGTCAGGCGCGTCAAAGCGGGCCTGGATCAGCGGGTAGAGCAACAGTTTCAGCAGGCCGAGCAGCGCCAGCAACCCAGAAGCCTGTCACAGGCGGGCGGGAATGCGGGCCGGGGCGGACTGTCGCTGATGGAGCAGTTCGCGCAGGCGGATGATCCGGAGGCATTCATGGCCAAACTGCCGGAATCACAGCAGAAACAGCTGTGGGCCAGTCTGGGACTGTAGTGCAATAACCGATCCTGTTTCAGGTTAAGGGTTCACAACATCTGATGGAAACAGAAAGGCGCAGCTCCGCACGGGGCTGCGCCTTTTTCATGAACACCGCTGACGCGCCGGGCCATTGGTTCAACGCTTTTTGGAGCGAATTCAATGGTTCAGGGTGTGAGAAGCATTCCGGGGTCACGCAGCAGCGATGTCCCGGTGATCCGTTCCCGCGCATTCATGCTGGAGAGCATGCGCATGCCGGGTTATTTGAACAATTTACTGCGGGAAGACCTGAAGGACATGATTCCGAAGGTTGACTGCAAGGGCGGGGAGCGCCTGGAAGGGGCGCGGCATGCGCCCATCGTCAGTGTCAATGATCTGGCGCGGGACAATGTGGACGGGGATACCGTTCGTATCGACCTGTTTCACCACCTGATCGGGCTGCCGCAGATGTGCTGTGAGCCGTCCGAGGGATTTGAAGAGGACATGACCTGGGCGTCGTTTGAGCTGCGCATCGCACAGAGCAAGAAGGCGGTTAAAACCGGTTGCACCATGGACCGGCTGCGCATGGGTAATGATCTGTGGATGCGGGCTAAACCAATGCTGCAGCAATACTGGTGCAAGCTGGAGCATGAGCGCACGCTGTATCACCTCGCGGGCACGCGGGGGCATTATTTCAATCAGGCGGACATGTTGCTGCCGCTGGAGACGAACCAGAAATTCGACAGTTACATGATCAACTGCCTGTTCCCACCGACGTACTGTCGCCATTTTTATGGTGGGGATGCGGACAGCCTCAGCGATGAGCACGGGGACAGCCCGATTGAGGCGCAGGATACGTTTGACCTGGACGCCCTGTCGCGGATTGCCGCGTCCATGGCCGAGGATGCACACCCGATCCTGCCGATCCGGCTCAAGGGAGACCTGGGTGATCCGTTCTGGTTGCTGTTGGTCACGCCGGCCCAGTGGCATAGCTTCCAGCTGTCCACGGACGGCAAGGAATGGGCCAGTTTGCTGGCCCATGCGGTGGAGCGGGCCAAGGCCTGCAGCGGGAATCATCCGCTGTTTACCGGGGGCTGTCTCATGTACGAAAACATCCTGGTCAGGAAATACAGCCCGCCGGTGCGGTTCTATCCGGGCATGCGCACGCAGGTGAGCTGCAAGGACCGGGCGGCTACACCGATGGCGATCACCATTCCGGGGGCCAATGATTTCTACATTGACCGGGCGATTCTGCTGGGCGGGCAGGCGCTGGCGGAAGCGTATGGCTCGGTACAGGATGCCGATGGCGAAAACCTGAAAAAGCTGAATTTCCTGTTCAAGAAGCAGTCGTTCGATTACGGCGAGTACGCCGGCGTACTGATCAAGTGGGTTTCCGGCATGAAGAAAATCCGGTTTCCGGACAAGTTCGGCTGGGTGTATGACCGTGGGGTAGCGGTATTGGATACGGCTGTACCGCGCAATCTGGTCAAGTGTGGCCAAGGGGGGATGTGATGGCGTGCAGTGATTATCAGGGGTACGGGTACTGGGAGACCTACCGCGAGCCGTGGGATACCGCCAGTACCCACGGCATGAAAATGCGCATCATGCGATTGCGGTTTGATGGCGGCATCCTGCACCGGGACGGGGCACGGTTCGCGCTGGCGAGCCTGACACCGCCGATGGCAGTGGGACAGATTCTGCTGTCCACACGGGGGTTGCAGCCCACGGGCGGTGATCCGGTCAGCATTGATTTGGGGTGCGTGGCATTCGAGACCGACTGTTCCGGAAAACCGTTGTGCGAGAACTACACCCATTTTTTTGACCGGCTGGAGGTATCCGGTGCGCATTGCGGAGCATTGCCGTGCGGGCCGTGGACCTGTTACGACACCTGTGCCCCGGACTGCTGTCCGGAAAAGGAGTCGCTGGACTGCTGTCCGGAGGATGAGAATCCGCAGATGAACTGTGGCAAGTCCGATCTGGTGCTGACCCTGCACGGGACGCCGGGCGCGTGCTCGGAGTTGGTCCTCACGTTCATGTACAACTGATACAGGTGCGTGTGGTTGTGGTTTTGGCCGCCTTCGGGCGGCCTTTTTTATGGGAGCTGGCATGGCGATTGATCCGGGCGGCATGGTGGCGCGGGCGGCGGAGCTGCTGACCGATGAGGAATTTGATTTCTGGGAGCGCGGGTTTCATGAGCGTTCCGTAGCAGAAGCCGTCTGCATCATCAGCGAGGTGCTGCAGTCGGCGCTGGATCAGGACTGCGTGGACATGACGTTCAATACGCAGGCGGGCGCGGCCCAGCAGCTGCCGGATGCGGTGGACGGGCGCTTCAAGGCGGTGGTGGCGAATCAGTCCGGGCGCACGATCCGGGAATATGAGCGGCA
Organism: Thiothrix sp.; assembly: GCA_020442915.1. Lineage (GTDB taxonomy): Bacteria > Pseudomonadota > Gammaproteobacteria > Thiotrichales > Thiotrichaceae > Thiolinea. The sequence continues at coordinate 24,968 of JAGRJD010000013.1, forward strand.
GCAGCTGGATAACCTGATTCCCTGCTGGGGGGAACAGACCGACGCCTGGCGCGGGTATGTGGAGTTCTGGACCCGTGGCGGTTGTGAGGATCAGTCGTTTTACCTTTATCCACCGCCACCGGCGGGCCACGCGATCCGTATCCGGCTGATGCAGGATGCGGATGAGATGACGGCAGAGGATCTGGATTGCCGGTACGAGTCCGTCATTCTGGATTATCTGCTCTGGCGCGCCTTCGAGCGTGAGGGCAGCGAGAACGCCAACAAGTGGCAGGGCTATCGGCAATCGTTCTGGGACCAGTTGAGTGTCTACAAGGCGCAGGAGCAGGAGCGGATATTGCGGGATGCCGGCTGCTACGACCGGCTGTGCAAGGAGGGTGCTCCGCCACCCTCAATCCAGGCGGGGTCTGCATGAGCAACTGTTTTGACGGTGAAAATGCCGCAACCGGCGAAATCCTGAATAACGTGATCCGGCTGTTGCCGGGGGTGCCGGAGTCGGAAGCGCGCCAGTACATCCATCAGGCACTGCGGGATTTCGCCCGCGCGTCCGAAGCCTGGCAGTTCAAGGATTATGAGGCCCCGGTCTGTGCCGGAGATCAGCTGGTTGAGCTGGATGCGGATGCCGGCATCGAGGTACGCCGGGTGGACCGGGTGCTGGTGGCGGATAACAGGGAGGGTTGCGGCGGGTGTCATTCAGCGGCAGCGGATGTCTGCTGGCGGGAGCTGCCACCAGGTGATGAAACCCTGTGTGCGGCCCTGCAGGCCGGGTGCGGGTGTGATCAGCCGCCGGAGTGGATGCTGCAGGCCTGGCAGGAAACCGGGCACCAGCGCGGACAGGTGCGTTTTGCCAGGCCCTGGGCGGGGCCGGCGCGGTTGCGCTTCCATCTGACCCTGATTCCGGCGGAGGGCAGCGATACCTTCCCGCCGCATCTGCTGGCAGATAACCGCCGGGCCATTGAGGCCGGGGCGCTGGGGTTCGGGTACATGATTCCAGGGCAGGACTGGAGCAATCCGGAACGGGCCTTGTTTTATACCGCGAAGTGGATGGAGGCACTGGCGACAGCACGGGCCGAGCGGGAGCGGCAAAAGTTGCTGGCGCGGCTGGATTTGCGCCCTGGCAGGCCGACATACCGGCATGAGGCCGGATATGCAGCCGGCCACCGTTCCTATATAGGCGGCCACCGTCAGTCAGCCGCTGGCAGCCGGACCGCCTGTGAGCCGGGGTGTTGCTGATGATCAGTCTGACGGGTGTTGCCGGTGGCGGGATATGGCCGGGAGGGATGATCCGGGCGGCTGGCGCTGTGCGGGTGCAGGCCGTTTCCGTGCCGGCCCGGTTCGGGTACCAGCCTCAGCCGGTGCTGGATCATGTCGGCCCGGTGGCGCGGGTTTCGTTTGAGCGGGACGGGGAAACGCTGGGGCTGGTATCGGCCCGCCTGATTCAGGGGGCTGTGTTGTTGTGTCGCAATGGCAATGTGGTAACGCTGCACGGGATTCGGTGTGGTGTTCCGGTGGGGGTCTGTGTCCGGACAGGGAATGACCCTGACACCCGGATACGGTTTGTTTTCAGATAGGTTTCAAAAGGATTCAACGATGAAAGAATTTTCGATGACGCTGACGGCTAATGCGCTGTCAGCTACCGGTAGCAAGTTGCGGCTGGTACATCCTGCTTCGGCTTTTACGCCGGGTAAAGGCTGTGAGGCCCCGCCGTATCAGCTGCCCGATCCTGCAGGCGGGTATGTCACGCTGGTCGAGTACGGGGAGCCGGTCTGCGAAGAGGGCTGTGGTCCTGCCAAAAAACAGTGCAACAGCTGCGGCTGTGGGGGCAGGAAGTGTGGCAATCCCCGCTGCTCGGACCCGAAATGCGATCCGGGGCCGGAAATGAGCGGGACATTGCGCCGGTATGAGGTGATCCAATACGACGGGTACGACACCGACGGGATGACCCTGCTGTTGAAACAGCGGGCGGTCGAGGGACTGGTGGATCAGGAGTGGCCGGCGGGGACACTGGTGCTGCAATCCGGGGCGGCGCCGTATATTTCGATGCTGGAGAAAATGGGCTGTCTGCTGGCGGTTAAAAAAGCAAAGGATTGCATTGCAGTAAAAGAAGGCGAATGGGTGGCTGATCCTGATTGTAAGTGCTGGCGGCAAGCAAAACGGGATATGGTTATTGCTCATGTCGATGGGGCGCTGGACTTTCCGAAGCCTGCTGATCCGGAAAATGAAATGTGGAGCCGCTGCTATACGATGAAGAATTTGCTAAACAGCGCATTGAGAACTCCCCCCTCGCTATTTGCCGGCAGCACAGCATCTGGATGGGACAATGCCATCAGAATGGCACCAGGAACTCCAGCGATTCCAAAAGACGCTGCAGCCAGGGTGTATTCTGGTGGTGGTGATTATATCGAGTCGGATGGTGGAAATGGATGGGTTGTTCCATACGATGGTGTGTATGCCATAGATATGGAATTCGGAATGGAAGATTCCGAAGATGGTATCCAACCTGACCAAGATTCAACATACCAATACACCTTATTTGACCAAAACGGTTTGGTTGTCAATCGAGTAGAGATCGATACGACAGACATGTTTGAGCACAATGCGACGGGTGGCGGCGGTTCTGCTGGCAAGCGCGTGAACAAAGATATAGTTCGGATACTGAAAGCCGGGGATGTTTTAACAAGAAACATTATCGTGTCTGCAGGGGGGGGTGGGCACACACTCAGCTCTGCGTTTTGTCGCATCATATATATGGGTGAGGGTGATAGTAAATTGCTGTAATGCTTGTTAATTTTATGGAATTCACCGCCGAGCGGCCCATTATCCAGCCGCTTAGAGGGTGTTCAAAATTCTGTGTC
>JAGRJD010000084.1 GCA_020442915.1 Thiothrix sp.
GGCTGACGGCAACCCCGTATCGCACCGATGGATTGCAGGCCCTGATCTGCCGGCAGCTGGGGGACATCATTCATGTGATCCGCCCGGAGACCGTGGAGCAGGTTGGCGGCACGGTGCCCGCACGCGTGCAGGTACTGCATGTCCACGGCACGGTACAGGCCGACAGCTGGAATGAACTGCTGGATTCCCTGACCGGCAGCCCGCTGCGCAATCAGCAGCTGTCCGACATCGCCCGGAAAGCGGCACAGCGTTACCCGACCCTGATACTCACGGACCGGGTGGAGCATGCCGCAGTGCTGGCCGGAATGAGCGAGGGGGCACTGCTGGTTCATGGCCAGCTGCCTGCTGCAGCGCGACGTGAGGCGCTACAGGGTATCCGGGATGCCGCCCTGACCATAGGTACTACCGGACTGCTGGGTGAGGGGCTGGACGTGTCCGGCTGGCAGTGCGTGGTGCTGGCAACCCCGATCAGCTCCCCCGCCAAACTGCTGCAGGCCATTGGCCGGGTTCTGCGCCCGGCACCGGGCAAAACCTTCGGGGTTGTGATTGATTGCGTGGATGACCATCCCATGGCAGGGAGCAGCTTTCAAAAACGGCAACGGATTTACCGCAAGCGCGGCTTTCAACTGGGGGAATACCGATGAACTCAAGAACCAAGGGCAAGCAGGGGGAACTGGAGTTTGCCCACCTGCTTCATGACCATCTGGGCGTGAAAATCACGCGCAATCTGGAGCAGTCCCGCAACGGCGGGCATGATCTGCGGGTTCACGAGGGTGAGCAAAGCCCGGCGGCAACCGCACTGCGCCGGTTTGCGATGGAAGTGAAACGCTACGGCACCGTGACACCGGGTGATATTGCCAGCTGGTGGGGTCAGGCCGTCCGGCAGGCGCAGCAGGTGGGTGCACTGCCACTGCTGGCCTATCGCGCCAATCGGGCAGACTGGTCGGTCATGATTCCGCTGGGGGCGCTGGTTGCGGATTGCACGGACAATCGGGAACTGGCGTATGCCGTGACCCTGAAAATTGAAGCCTTCGCCCTGCTGATCCGGGAGTGCGAATAGATGTTCAAGGAATCCGGATACAACTGGCCGGGTGACGCTGGGGGACGGATTGGGCCAGCGGAGCGGCTTTTTGGTCGCTGTTGGGTGACGGTGGGGGACGGTTGGTGCGTGGAAAACCGTTTTTATCCTTCGCTACCATTACCTGCTACACTGCCTGCATACAACACCGGTCAGTCCGGAAAATCTCGATAACGCAACCGAGTAGCCGCCATGAGCGAGAAGCCAACCAGAACCCTGTCCATCAAGCGCAAGCCGCTGACCCTGCCCATAACACCACCGGCCACGGAAAACGCACCACCGGCCACCCGACGCAGCGGCAAGCGCATCATCAAGCGCAATGAACTGCCAACCACCAGACTGGCCAAACCCAAAGCGCCCCCGAAACCCAAACCCAAGGCCCGCAAGCCGAACCCGAAGAAGCCGGTCAAATCCCCGTCCGACCTGCGTGCGGAAGAACTGGATGCCTCCCTGAACGGCCTGAATGTCTGGCTGGAACGGCGGCCTTTGTCCATCGGCATCGAACGCGAAGTGTTCCAGTTCATTGCAAGGCACCGGCTGAGCGCATCCAAGCGCGTGGTGCAGAAACTGCTGTACCGGCACACCCGGCGGGATCAGTACCTGCGGAATCTGGGAGCCGGTGGCATGCGCTACCATCTGGACGGGACCGAAGCCGGACCGATCCTGCCGGCAGACCGGGAGCATGTCGGGCGGCTGTTGGCGGGGGGGAGGATACAGTAAGCATGCAATGGGGAAGTGAACGTTTTGGCAAGCCGGTGATTCTGACCCGCCATGCAGTGGAACGCATGAAAAGCAGGCATATCTCACCCGATGAATTGCAGGTGCTTGTTGAGTACGGGCAGATAAAGTACAAGGATGAAGAGCATCTGTGGATATACCGGGCGTTCCCGGAACGGGAGGATAACCTGCTATGCGCGGCAGCAATTGAGCGTAATAACCTGATTATCAAAACGATAATGACACACTGGGAGTTAAGCGAATGAAGGCCACTTACCACATGGAAGACGATATTCTGGTGCTGCATTTCAGTGATGAACCTGCGGCAAGGGAAGTCTCGCAGGGCTGGAATATCCATATCAGTTACACGGCATCGGGTGAAATTGCGGAAATTGTCGTGCTGGAGGCCAAGGCATCAGGGTTATATCCGGTCTTTGCTGAACAACAGCAAGCAGCCTGATTCATCGACTCACCCGCCATCGTCCCAAGCGCGTGGTTCAGAAACTGCTGTCATAACCGACCGGGAACATGTCGGGCGACTGTTGGCGGGGATGAGCGCATGAGCCTAGAATCAGGGTTGTAACAGTACAGGAGGCCCCCATGGGAGTTGCTACAAAGTATGAATCCGATTATTACGGCTGGACGCTGGAACAGTTGGAGTTACTGCGTTCCGGGAAGCTTGCGGAAATTGACGTTGAGAACCTGATAGAGGAGCTGGAAAGCATGGGCGCATCAGAACGGCGGGAGTTGTTGAACCGGCTGGCCCTGCTGATGGGGCACTTGCTGAAATGGCAGTACCAGCCCGAATACCGGGGGTCCAGTTGGGCGCGTACCATTCGGGAGCAGCGGCGCATGATTCCGGTCCACATCAAACAGAACCCGAGCCTGAAGGGGCGCATGGATGAATTCATGCTGGACGGGTACGAGCTGGGCCGGGGGTTGGCGTCTGATGAAACCGGGCTACCAGAGAACACCTTTCCAGAATCCTGCCCGTGGACCTTTGAGCAGGCCATGAATCCCGATCTGTGGCCGGAGTAGTTATGAGGCCAAGGTAGCCCGGATGCCAGAAACAAAGCGGACCGCTGTGGTGGCCATACCTCAATACATCGCAGAAACCTGACTATCTGCTCATTAGCACCAAGTAAAACCGAATTGTCAGAAAGTCAGCAGCCGGCGTATGCTGAAAGCACAAATTGATTCGGGTATCTCATCCCACATAGGCGGCAAGAACCGCCCCTACCGCAGGCGGTTTTTTTGTGCCTGCAGAATACAGACGGCGGTTTGCCGGGTATCTGCAGACTACAACACGCTTGCAGGCGGAAGAAGCAGACCATTCCTATGATGGTGAGAGTACCCGGCCTTTTGTGCCAACTCTCAAAACATAGGAGCAATCCCGATGCAAGCCATCACCACGGGCGCAATGCGCCCCCATCCGGCGCCGCTGCGCCTGCCATCCTTCCCGGTTCCTGCCGACCTGACCTTCCAGTTCCCGGATTCCGACCTTGATTACATTGCCACCCTGAACGGCGTGCTGGTGACATTCAGCGGCCTGCTGGTCGCATGGATTTACCCCGGCCATGCCGGAAGCAGGGACGGCAACCGCTGCCTGTTCTGGGACGTGGCTCACCCCGCCCTGACCACGGGCGAACAGGGGCGCGTAACCGGCATCATGCTGGCGTCTGAATCCTTCGACAGCCTGCCCGAAGCCGTGCAGCACGTGGAAGCCACCTTCGGGGGTGCGACATGAATCCGGTATTGACGAATAATCCGCACCGCGCTACGCTGGAAAATGTACCGGGCCAATGGACCCGGCACCACGTAAAGCAAACAAAAGGCGGCAATGTAGAACCTACGCAACCGCCATATGAGCGGTTTTTTTGTACCCGCACACCCGGTAATCATACCGTATGGCCGGGGGGAGCAAGGGATAAAATACCGCTCAATGGCGGGAAAACTTGCAGCGTTTCCTTTTGGACGCTTGATAGCTGTCAACAGCAATCGAAAACTGACCCACCCTACGGGTAAAAATGACAATTGAAAACTGACCCACCTGGGCTGATTTTCGGTCATTGAGTTAATGAGTTTTCTCCTCCCTGACAGGCATTGTACCTGCCATCTTTT
>JAGRJD010000085.1 GCA_020442915.1 Thiothrix sp.
CTGGCCCAGCTCAGGGCATCCCCAAGGTACAGGTGCAGGTTGAACAGCAGGTACAGCAGGAAGGTGATGAACATGGCCAGCTTCAACAGGCTTTTGCTGCGCGCCTGCTGCTGGCGGTGTTCGGCCAGCTGCCCGGCCATGAGGTCATGGCGTTTGGCCATGGGTGAGGTAGGCACGTCCCCGGCATCGGCAGCCTGCCGCGCCAGCTCAATCAGGTCATCATCGGCCCGTTCAATCCGGCGCAGTTCGCGCCACACGCCCACCGGGGCACCGCCAATCTGCTGGAACTGGCGGATCCCCCACACGCTGGCCCATGCGCGGACACGGGCGGCACTGTCTTCGGCCTTGTTGCCGGTGTCGGCATCCACACCCACCCCGAAGCCATCAATGTTCTTGCTGATGTACTTGGCAATGTAACCGGTGGCACTGCCTTTGGCCGGGTCGATGGGTTTGGCTTCAAAGCGGTGTTCCGCCGCGCCGGGTTCATCACCACCGTCGGCCATGGCGTAAGCCTGCAGGATCGCGCTGACCGCCGCCTGCTGCACCGGGGCCATGAACAGCAGCAGGTGCCAGTGCGGGGTGGCGTCGGTGTGCGGTTCCGCCACCCGGAAACCATAAACATTCAGGCCGTTGTGCTTGAGTTTGGCCCTGATCCGGCTCCAGAGCCTGACCAGATACGCCTGAGCATTTCGCGGATTGCTGCCGTCCCAGTTCGGGTTCAGGCCGGCACCGGACTGGCGGTGAAAGCGGGACGGGCAGGTAAGGGTGTAGAACATCGCGGCATGCCCCTGATGGTTGGCGTAATCCTCACAGCCGCGCAGGCGCACCATCAGTTCCGCCCGCCGGATGGCCGGATTGGCGACACTGCCCTGAATCACCTCCGGCAGGGGCAGCCGGTCGCCGTCATCGGATACCGCGTCAAAGTCTGCCAGTATCGCCATGGCCCGTGCCTGCCGGGCCTGAATGCGCTGCAGCAGGGCCGTGGAACAGTAGGGCTGCAGGCCGTGGCGGACCAGCCCCAGTTCAATGCTCAGGGCTTCCTGTTCCCGGTCCTGATGTTTGCGCAAGGCACGCGCCCACCACAACGGACAGGCCACCCGTGCCAGCAACCCGGCGGCGGGCATGCCCGCCGGCGGGGTCAGGCCGTGGCGTTCCAGCACGCTTTCTGCCGTGGCCGGACTGACCGCTTCACACCGACGCGCCATGCGTTCGGCTTTGGCCTTCAGACTGTCATCATCCGGCAGCAGCAGGCTTTTGCCCCGGGTGGCCTCCTGCACGCTCATGAGGTACTGATTGGCCTGCTGGCGGCCATGGGCGTCGTATTCGCGGCGGTAGTTGCTGCCCACCAGCCCGGTCAGGTGGTCGGGCAGGCCGGCAAGGATGCCTTCCACGAAATAACGGTCATGCGGATGTGGGATCATGGCTGCACCGCCTTGCCCTGCAGCTGGCGCGTGATCCAGCGCACCCACAGGCGGGCACGGGTGGCGTTTCCGTCAGCAGCAGGGCAGGCCGAAACCCGGCTTTCGACTTCCGCCCGCACCCGTGCCAGTCGGCTTTCAAACGACAGCGGGGCCGCCATGGCGGTCTGGGGACTGGGGATGCTCATGGCTGCACCTCCTCAAGGTCCACACCGAAACCCTCTCCACCGGCCACCAGCAGCCGCGCCTGTGCGGATTCCACCAGCTTCATGTTTGCCTTGAGCCAGTCGACATGAGCGCTGACGGCATCCAGCACGTTCATGAAGGCCTTCGGGTCTTTGGCGGCAACCCGGACCAGTTCCGGCCCGGAGCTTGCCAGACAGGCGACAGCCACCCGGTAGACCACGCCCTGCCGGGCGAAAATGTCTGCACATGCATCCCGCTGCGCTTTGGTCAGTAGCGCGTCAAAGTCTGCCGTGACCGGTTTTGCTTCGGGGTCGGGTGCTGCCGGTTTGGCGGGGGGAGGGGATACCGGTTGGTCCGGGTTCCCGTAAAAGGCCTGATAGGCCGGGTGCAGGCCGGGCTTGCGGTTTTTGCGGCCTGATGGTGTTCTGTTCCTGCTCATGCCGGTACCTCCTGCTGAACCAGCTCCAGCATTTCACTCAGCCTGTTCACTGCGATCAGCAGCAGTTCCTGTGCTGCTTCGGTTTCGGAGGCGTTCACGGCCTTGATGGCCATCCATGCACAATCCACCATCGCCCACACATCCCTCAGTCCGTAATACAGGGGTTGCTGACTCATGCGGCACCCCCTTTACCGATACTGAGGCCAGCCCGGTTCAGGTAAGCCTTCAGGGTGGAACGGTTAATGCCCAGCAGACGGGATGCGGCAGACAGGCTGCCCCCGGATTCGGCCATGAAGGCGGGCAGAATGGCGCGGTGAAAGTCCCTCAGCAGGTCAGCATAAGCCTGTCCCCGCCCGGTCTGGCGCTGATCCGTTTTCGCCTTGATCAGGCTGTCCAGCAGCAGGCTGGCCGGCAGCAGACAGCGCTGATTGACGGTTTTCAGGGAAGGATGGCCGGAGGTGGCCGGTGCGGGAGCCTGAGTGGCAGGCGTACCCGTGGTGTGCGGTTGCGCGGTTGGCATGGCGTTGTACTCTTTTGTTTGTTTGAAGTGGTGGCAGTCAGACTGCCGGGAGCCTTCAAGCGTCCAAAAGGAAACGCTGCAAGTTTTGCCGCATGGCGGTATTTTATCCCTTGCTACCCCCGGCAAATGGCTACAATCGCCGGGTGTGGCGGGCATAAAAAAACCGCACGGTGCTGGCGGTTGTGTCTCTACATTGCCGCCTTTTGTTTGCTTGAAGTCGTGCCGGGTCGCTTGATCCGGTACATTTTCCAGCGTAGCGCGGTGCGGATTATTCGTCAATACCGGATTCATGCCGCACCCCCGAAGGTGGCTTCCACGTGCTGCACGGCTTCGGGCAGGGTATCGAAGGATTCAGACGCCAGCATGATGCCGGTCACGCGCCCCTGTTCGCCCGTGGTCAGGTCGGCAGGGACCGGAAATAATGGCAGCCGCCGTAAACTCCCCGACTGCTGACTGCCCAAATCCGTCCCCCGTCGTCACCCGTTTCCGGCCCAATCCGTCCCCCACCGTCACCCGTTTCCGGCCAAATCCGTCCCCCACCGTCACCCGTTTCCGGTCAACCACCGTCAACCGGTTGCCGGTTTTTCAGTCGTTGCATTCAACGGCTGGCTGACCTGCATGCCCTGATTTTTTGATGGAACATGCTTGTGGGTGACATGAAAATTGTACTTTTTTGATGTGCAACACCGTGCAACAATCCGGGGTCGGAATTGCCCTGTTTGTTGCGCACTTTTTTAGTGCATGTTGCGCTGTTGTTGCGTAGGGTGTTGCGCTGTTTTTGGCTTGAAGCAAGGCTTTCAGGTGGTTCTGTTGCGCACCTGTTGCGTTGGATGTTGCGCGGTTTGCCCCGTTTGTTGCGCTGTTGCGTTGCCTAGGGTGCGCAACAGCGCAACAAACCGCTTTCTGGTGCCAAATATGTACTTTATGACTGTGCTGTGTGAAGTTTTGCAGTTGTGTGAATTTTTCCTTGAGCGGGTGACTCAAGCGCCCGAAATGTCACCCGGTCAGATCAACCACGCCCCCAATCCGTCCCCCACCGTCACCCAACAGC
>JAGRJD010000086.1:0-138 GCA_020442915.1 Thiothrix sp.
GAGCGGCATGTCCGGAATGGGTGGCCAGAGTGGTGACTGGGTTTGCGTTTCTGCCACTGTTGTCAACGGCACACCAACCTGTACCCAGTATATGCTGCAAGGTGCCCAGCAAGGTATGAGCGGCATGTCCGGAATGGG
>JAGRJD010000086.1:314-34179 GCA_020442915.1 Thiothrix sp.
GGCATGTCCGGAATGGGTGGCATGAACGGCATGTCCGGCCAGCAAACCTGGACCCCGCCACAGTAAAACCGCCTTGGTGCATGGCCGGTATTTTCCCGGCCATTGCTGCCGTAACCCGGCTGGCAGGCACAGCCCTGCCAGCCTGATCAACAGGGAGCTGACAGGATGACTTCCGGTAACAAGAAAATCAGGTATGCGGGCCTGCTGGGCGTATTGGCCGTTGCGGGGCTGCTGATCAGTGCCAATGGTGCAGAAACACCAGCTGCAGATAAGGCTGCTGCACCGGCTCAGGTCGCAGAGGCCACCCAGCCGTCTGTCATGGATATGGACTATGAGCGCGCACGTTGGGATCCGATCCATTTCAAACCGGGCATTGATAATGCCAGTAATGCCGACTGCCTGAAATGCCATCAGGAGATACTGGAGCGCAAGGTGCGCGATGAGTCACCTGCCGGGCTCAGGAAGGATTCAACACTGGCCTGGTATCAGACCCTTGATACTTATGAGGGTGAGCAGATGACTTTCCATCAGCGTCACCTGACAGCTCCCTTCATCAACCGGGTGGCCGACATGCAGTGCTCGACCTGTCATCAGGGCAATGATCTGCGTGATGAAAACAGTGGCAGCCATTTCGGGGCACCCTTGGGGCTGACCCTGCGCAAGCTGGTTGACCCCAATGTCTGCCTGATGTGTCATGGTCAGTTCAATAATACGGTTATGGCCATGCCTGGCCCCTGGAGCGAGCACGGTAAGCTGTTCCAGAACAACTGCCTGTTGTGCCATGCCAATATCCGCACCCAGCGTCATGAAGTTAACTTCCTCAAGCCGGCAGCCATTGAGGCGGCAGCGAAGGAAAATCCCAATGTCTGCTATGGCTGCCACGGTGGACGGGCCTGGTACCGCATCAGTTTTCCCTATCCGCGTCATCCCTGGCCGGGCAGTGGTGATACCGTACCGGACTGGGCCAGGGATCGCCCGACTGCATCCGACCTGCGCTTCCTGATCCAGGGCAATGCACCGATTGGCAGTAGCGAAACGGCTGCCGCCAGCACCGTACAGCAATGATCACGAGGAATAACCGACCATGATGGAATCAAACTGGAAAGAAACCCTGAAATCCTCGCTGAAGATGGACCGGCGCAGCTTCCTGAAGCAGACCTCGCTCGGAACGGCGGCCATTGCTGCGGGGGGGCTGACCCTGAAGCCACAGAAGGCAGAGGCTTTTGCCTACGAACCCTACCCGCGTGATGATGCGCTGCAGACGGTGGTCACCAGCTGTGCCCACAACTGCGGTTCGCGCCACATGCTGGTGGCGCACAAAAAGGGTGATGTGATTGTGCGCCTGTCCACGGATAACGGCAGTTACCAGAAGGATGGCGAGTACGGCAAGGATACCCTGGAAGAGCCGCAGGTCCGGGCCTGTCTGCGCGGGCGCAGTTACCGGGCGCGTATTTATTCGCAGGAGCGGCTGCTGTATCCGATGGTGCGCACGGGTGCCCGCGGTGATGGCCAGTTCAAGCGTGCCTCCTGGGATGCGGCCCTGGATCTGGTGGCGGAAAAAATGGAGCTGCTCAAGGCCAAGTATGGCCCGACGGCACTGGTCGATCAGTCCTATGCCGGTGCCTCTTACGGGGTATTGCATAAATCCGACCAGATTGAAGGCTTGCTGGGGCGTTTCCTGGGGTTGTATGGCTGCCGTACCAGTTCCTGGTCGGTACCTTCCTATGAAGGCACCAAGTTCAGCTCACGCATGACTTTTGGCACCATTGAGGATGGCAACGAGGATGATGCCTATGCGCATTCCAAGCTGATCATCATGTGGGGCTGGAATCCGGCTTATACCTTCCACGGTGGCAATACGTTTTACTACATGCGGGTTGCCAAGCAGCGCGGCTGCAAGTTTGTGCTGGTGGATCCGCAATACACCGATTCGGCAGCCGCCTATGATGCCTGGTGGATTCCGATCCGCCCCAATACCGATGCCGCCATGATGGCGGGTATGGCGCATTATATTTTCACCAATAACCTGCACGACCAGGCATTCATCGACCAGTTCGTGCAGGGTATGGATGCTGGCACCATGCCACAATGGGCGCAGGGGCAGGAGAACTTCAAGGATTACATCCTCGGCAAGTATGACAATACTCCCAAGACCCCGGAATGGGCGGCAGAAATCTGCGGGGTCTCTGCCGAGGACATCAAGAAGCTGGCGGATATGTACGCCACCACCAAACCCGCTGCCCTGAAAGCATCCTGGGCACCGGGGCGCAACGCCTATGGGGAGCAGTACTGCCGCATGTCACATGCGTTGCAGTCCATGACCGGCAATATCGGGGTGCTCGGTGGTTGTTCGGAAGGTATCGGCAAGGCCTGGCATGCGGAAGGTGTCGCTTATCCGTATGATCAGTACGCCAATGTGTTCTATGCCTCGATCAAGTCGGATCGCTGGGCGCATTGCGTACTCAACTACCCGAATGTCAGGCGCGAAGACATTGGCCTGTGGCCGGGCGGACGTGCCGGTGACGGGGTGATCCCGAATATTCGCGGCATTTTCTGGCAGGGTTCCGACTGGTTCAATCAGCTCACCAATATCAACAAGGAAATCCAGGCCATCAACAAGCTGGATCTGGTGGTGTGCAATGATTCCACCATTACCCCGTCCGGTCTGTATGCGGACGTGCTGCTGCCGGTTGCCACCCACTTTGAACGCCATGATGTGGCCCTGCCCTGGTACAAGGGGCATTACTACATCCATCGGCCACGGGTGATCATGCCCATGGGGGAAAGCAAGTCGGATTTCCAGATTTATACCGAACTGGCCTGGCGCCTGGGCGGTGAAGCGTTCGGACGCACCTATAACCCGAAAGCCAACCGCGACTACTTCCTGGATGATACGGCGGTGGATGAAGCCTACCTGCGGGAATGGTGGGAAACCAAGGTCATGCCGCATCAGCATGTCGACATGCCCTGGGACGAATTCAAGCAGCGTGGCATCTACAAGTTCAAGCTGGAACGCCCGCACGTGGCCTTTCAGGACAATGTGGAAAAAGGCGTACCCTGGCAGACACCTTCCGGCAGGATTGAAATCTTTTCCACCACCCTGGCGCAATATGACGACTGGACCGGGACGGCTTATGGCCATGAAATTCCGGCCATCCCGAAATGGATCGAACCGTTTGAATGGCTGGGGGATCAGGAAAAAACCGCAAAGCATCCCTATCACCTGATTTCACCACACCCGCGCCACCGCACTCACTCGATTTTCAACAATATCGGCTGGCTGCGGGAAACCTATGAGCAGGAAGTCACCATCAATGCCGCCGATGCCAAAAAGCTCGGCATCAAGACGGGCGATACCGTAGAAGTCTTTAATGACCGTGGCAGTGTGGTGGTACCGGCCTATGTGACCGAGCGCTGCATGCCGGGCGTGATGGTGCTGTATGAAGGGGCTTGGCTGGATCTGGATGAGAACGGCATTGATCGTGCCGGCAACCCGGACATGCTGACCCTGGATGCACCCAGTCCGGCGGGGGCTTTTGCGTACAACACCGTGCTGGTCAGTGCCCGCAAGACCGACCTTGAACACAAACCCGGCTGGGACCAGTTGGCGACTGCCCGCAGCCATGTATTCCGGCGTGACCTGTAAGGCTTAAGGAGGCGTTATCATGGCTAACGACAATGTTGAACAGAACCGGGGCAAGATCAAGGAGGCGATCAAGCGCCGCAAGCAGGAGGTCTATACGCCGGTCAAGCCGGCCCGGCAGCTGGGGTTCATTCATAACAACGTGGATTGCATCGGTTGCCGTGCCTGCGAGATTGCCTGCAAGGACAAGAACGGCCTGCCGCCAGGGCCACGTTTCCGGCGCGTCATGTATGTGGAGGGTGGCACCTATCCGGCGGTGTATGCGTACAAGGTCAATATGTCCTGCAACCACTGTGCGGAACCGGCCTGTCTGCCGACCTGTCCGACCGGGGCCATTTTCAAGCGCGAAAAGGACGGGATTGTCGACATTGATTCGACCCTGTGCATTGGTTGCCGGCGTTGTGAGGCGGCCTGCCCGTATGGGGCACCGCAGTTCATCCCTGAACAGAATATCGTCGGCAAGTGCAACCTGTGTGTGGATGAAATTGATGCCGGGCGCAAGCCTTACTGCGTGATGGCCTGCATGATGCGGGTACTGGATATTGGTCCGATTGATGAGCTGCGTGCCGGTACCTATGAAACCAAAGCCCTTGGCCCGAACGAGAAGGACAAGCTGGTGGGGCAGGTCAGGGGCATGGCCAATCCGGAGCTGACGCACCCATCCATTGTCTTTGTCGCCCACAGTAACGGGCGGGTGGATGCGGCGGCTGACGGGAAGGTGGACAGCACGGAACCGAAGCCGCAGGAGGGCAGCAATGGCTGAGCCTGCTGCTGCTCTGGCGGATGACCGTGTGAGCGAGGTGACACTGATCCGGACGTTCTGTGCCCAGGCTGCGACCGATCTGCGCCTGCTGGCGGACCTGCATGCACTGGAATTAACCGTGGCCGGCCTGCAGTCCCTGCGGGACATGGGGCTGCCGGAAGTGCTGGTGTTGCAACCCGCCGGCTTCAATGCCGAGCTGGCACGTGGGCTGCTGCGGGACAGTCTGCAGCAGGAGCCGACGCCGGCCTTCATGGACCAGCTGGCCACGGATTTTGCCGCCATTTACCTGAACGGCAGCCTGCATGCCCATCCGAGCGAGTCGGTGTGGCTGGATGACGAGGAACTGACCTGCCAGCAGCCGATGTTCGAGGTCCGGGCCTGTTATGCCCGCCATCAGCTGGCCACGCCTGACTGGCGTCGCCTGCCGGATGATCATCTGGTCAACGAGCTGCTGTTCGTTGCCCACTTGCTGGCAGAAGCCGCGCAGCAGGCGGAGCCGCAGGCGTTGCTGGAGGAGGCGGCCCGGTTTCTGGATGAACACCTGCTGCGCTGGTTGACGCCCTTTACCGAGCGGGTATCACAGCGTTGTCAGACCCGGTTTTATGCTGCGCTGGCGATGTTGAGCGGGCTGTGTGTCGAACAGCTACGCGACCTGCTGGCCGGCATGCTGGATGTGTCGCGTCCGACGGCGGAGGCGCTGGAGGCCCGCTTCAAGGCGCAAGCATTAAAGGCTGCCGAGCCGCAGGCCCTGCGCTATTTTCCCGGTACGGCTGCCGGCTGGTAGGTGGCTGGAATGTCATCAGGCTGGTTCCGGCAGCTGCGTCAGGAATGGCGGATTCCCGAGGTGCTCACCGGACGCTGCGTGCATACACATTGTGAGGTGGCACAGTGTACCCGCTGTGTGGATGCCTGTCCGCAGGATGCTTGGCAGCTGGATGATGAAAGCCTGAAAATTGATACGGGGCGCTGTGATGGTTGCGGGCTGTGTGTTGCGGTTTGCCCGGAGCAGGCACTGTTTCAGGTGCTGGAACCCGCCAAAGCGCAGGTGGAGGGGCACAAAACCCTGTTGTTCGCCTGTCAGCCCAGTGGCCCGGTGACGGGGAAAGGTGTGGTTCCCTGCCTGCATGCGCTGGGTCTGCCGCTGCTGCTGGACCACTACCGCAACGGCTGCCAACAGATTCTCTCTCTTTGTGGTGACTGCCTTGCCTGCCCGCGCTATCGGGGCAGGGATTTTTTTCGTCAGCGTCTCGCGGACCTGAATCGCCTGCTGGCCAGTCGGGGCGCTCCCGTGATGCGGCATGCACGCCTGTCCCTGTCACAATGGCAGACATACCGTGACCACCGGCCCGATCCTGTCAGGATAGCGGCTGCCAGTCCGCCGGATCAGGCCGGGCGACGTGGATTTTTCCGTCAGGCTGCCCGGCTGGCGGTGGAGCAGGCCCTGGAGTCGGCAGCCACGCTGGCCCCAGGTGATGCGATGGATTGTGCACCGGCCTGGGCTGCGCTGTTGCCGGTGGGACCGGTACCGGAGCAGGTACTGTACCCTTATGTGCCATTGATTGATCCTGCACGTTGCAACGGCTGTGATGCTTGTGTGCAGCTGTGCCGCCATCAGGCGCTGGAGCGGGTCGATACGGCAGACGGTGTACCGGTCGCCTACCGGGTGCAGGCACAGAACTGCAGTGGCTGTGGCGTCTGTGTCGATGCCTGTGACCAGCAGGCGCTGCAGGTGCGCATGCTGCAGCCGTCCCCTCCTGAATTGCCGCTGCAGGCCGGGCGTTGCCGGGCTTGCGGCAGTCATTTCCATGTCCCGCTGCCACCACCGCCGGCAGACGGGGCGGGTGTCGATGCCGGCGTGTCGGCCCCGGTGTATTGCCGGATCTGTGCCAGAACCGATCATCACCGCCAGCTGTTTCAGGTTTATTGAATTCTTTTATCGAAGCCTGCCATCAGCCTTCAACCCTTGCCGGTTTGCCGTTCACGGACGTATCCTGTCTGACGGGCTTGTTTTTCCAGCTTCTGTGCGGAATCATGCATAAAAATACTTGCCGTGCCAGTGGAAACATGCATAATAATGCATATTGTCATCTGCACTCTGGGAGGAGTATTCATGGAAGCGGCAGCCACTGGTCTTCTCAATCAGCACCTGATTGACCCTGAAATCTGCATTCGTTGCAATACCTGCGAGGCTACCTGCCCGGTGGAGGCCATCACCCATGATGCCAACAACTATGTGGTGGATGCCGGCAAGTGCAACTTCTGCATGGATTGCATCTCCCCCTGCCCGACCGGCTCCATTGACAACTGGCGCAAGGTGCCCCTGAACCGTGCCTACAGTCTGGAGGCGCAGTTTGGCTGGGATGAGCTGCCGGAAGCGCTGACGGCTGACCAGCTGGCTGAAGCCGGTGTCACGGCAGAGGCGGATACCGCGCTGGCACCGGAGCCGGAGCCTGTGGTGGACCTGACCGGGGAGGCGCCGTTCAACAGTGCGCAGTACAATGCCACCCTGCCACCCTGGTCGGCGGCGCATGCCTATACCAACCTGTACGGCCTGCGGGCGGCTGACCGGTTTGTCAACGCCACGGTAGCCGGCAATGTGCGCGTCACTGACGTCGGCAGGGAGTACGATACCCACCATATCGTACTGGATTTCGGGGCCATGCCGTTTCCAGTGCTGGAAGGGCAGTCCATCGGCATCATTCCGCCCGGCCTAGATGCCAGCGGCAGGCCGCATCATGCGCGCCAGTATTCGATTGCCAGCCCGCGCAATGGCGAGCGTCCCGGTTACAACAATGTTTCCCTGACCATCAAGCGCGTGCTGGAGGATCATCAGGGCAATCCGGTGCGCGGGGTGGCTTCCAATTACATGTGCGACCTTCAGGTGGGTGACAAGGTGCAGGTGATCGGACCCTTCGGTCAGAGCTTCCTGATGCCCAATCACCCGCGCTCGAACATTGTCATGATCTGCACCGGTACCGGCAGTGCACCGATGCGGGCCATGACCGAATGGCGGCGGCGGCTGCGTAAGTCCGGCAAGTTCGAGGGTGGCAAGCTGATGCTGTTCTTCGGTGCCCGTACCAAGGAGGAGCTGCCGTATTTCGGCCCGTTGCAGAGTCTGCCCAAGGATTTCATCGACATCAGTTTTGCCTTCTCGCGGGTAGCGGGGCAGCCCAAGCGTTATGTGCAGGACCTGATGCGCGAGCGTGCTGCGGATCTGGTGACGCTGCTGCAGAGTCCGAACACCTATTTTTATGTCTGTGGCCTGAAAGCGATGGAAGAAGGGGTGGTGCTGGCACTGCGTGACATCGTGCATGATGCCGGCCTGTCCTGGGATACGCTGGGGCAGAACCTGAAGCAGGAAGGCCGCCTGCATCTGGAGACCTACTGATGAAATTTGCCGAGTTTTCACCCGGACAGGTGATTGAGACGGGTTCTTATCAGGTGACACAACAGGAAATACTGGACTTTGCCTGCGCCTGGGACCCGCAATGGTTTCATGCCGACCCGGAGGCCGCACGGCAGGGGCGTTTCGGCCTGATCGCCAGTGGCTGGCAGACCTGTGGTATCGCCATGCGCCTGATGGTTGAGACTGCGCTGGCGGACTCCGAATCTTTTGCCTCACCGGGGCTGGCCTACCTGAAGTGGCCCAATCCGGTGCGTGCGGATGATGTTCTGCAGGTGCGTGCCACGGTGCTGGAGGCACGCTGCTCCCGGAAGCGTCCGGAGCTGGGGGTGTTGCGCTGGCGCTGGCAGCTTTTTAATCAGAATGGACTGGAGGTGCTGGACCTGGAGGCGACCAGCCTGTTTGATCTGTCGCAGACCTGATGCCGTTGTGCTTTCGTATGCCGGGGCCGGTCTGGAGCAGGTTCTGCCTGAGTAGCACTGCGTCTTTACCGACCGTGCATGCCTTGACAGTGGCCTGAATGTAATTAACGGGGGTGATCAGGCGTCCTGCATCTGCGACTGCAGGTAATTCTGCAGGCCGATGCGGTCAATCAGGCCCAGCTGCTTTTCCAGAAAGTAGGCGTGGTCCATCTCGGTATCTTCCAGCTGGCTGCGCAGCATTTCACGGGTCACGTAATCCTGCTCTTCCTCACAGATTTTCATGGCTGCCTTCAGGGCCTCCGTGACCTGGTATTCCAGGGCCAGATCGTTTTGGAACATGCCAGGCACATCGGTACCCACGTTCAGAGTATCCTGGTTGTTGAGATCGGGCACGCCTTCAAGAAACAGGATGCGGCGGATGATGGCATCGGCATGGCCCCGCTCCTCCTCGCTCTCGTGTTCGTAGTGTGCGTACAGTTTTCCCAGTCCCCAGTCATCGCACATGCGTGAGTGGATAAAGTACTGGTCCCGTGCCGCCAGCTCACCGGCCAGCAGGGTTTTCAGGGTCGCAAGGACGCGATCATTGCCTTTCATGGTGTGTGTTCCTCAGTCGTTCATCATGGATTGCTGGTAATTCTGCAGGCCGGTATTGTCAAGCGCCCACTGCTGGGATTCCAGCCAGTCGATCTGCGCCTCCTCTGCTTCGAGGATTTCCTTCAGCATGTCGCGGGAAACGTAGTCCCGGTCCTGCTCGCAGGCCGCAATCACCGTGCGCAGTGTTGCCGTGACTTCAGTGGCCAGACGCAGGTCACTGGCCAGCATTTCAGGTACACCCTCTCCCAGATAAAGCTTGCCCAGGTCCTGCAGGTTGGGCAGCCCTTCCAGGAACAGGATGCGCTCGATAAGCGTATCGGCCTGTTTCATGGCCTTGATGGAGCGCTGATACTCCCTGTTGTTGAGCTTTTCCAGCCCCCAGTTCCGGTACATGCGGGCGTGTAGAAAGTACTGGTTGATTGCTGTCAGCTGGTGACGCAGCGCCTGATTCAGGGCGCGGTTGATGTCCGGGTTTCCTTTCATGAATGTTCCTTTTATGAGTAATGGTTGATCAGTAGGGGATCATGCATGCTACGTTCAGCTCCTGGTTCTTGCAACACCTGTGGTTTTTTCCCGTCGCTTCGGCAAATTCTTCGCTCCTGGCGGCTGAGGCCTTGTTTTTTGCCAAAAAGGGTGTCGATTTTTCCGGGTTTCCTATACTTTGAAAAGCCGGGCTGTTTGGAGGGGGATTCCTGATCCGGGTACAAGCGAGGTGTGTTGTGAAATTCCGTTTTGTTTTCATGCTGGTGTCGGGGCTGATGCTGGCCTGTCCTTTCAGTGTCTGGTCGGCGGAGTACCGTTGCGGCCAGCCTTATGAAGTCGTGGCCGGGGATACCCTCGGGTCGGTGGCCGAGAAGGTTTATGGCAGCTCCATCAAGTACAACCTGATTTTTTATGCCAATCGGGGCCTGCTCGCGGAGGGGCCGTCTGTCATCAAGGTTGGGCAGAAGCTGCGGATTCCGTGTGAGCAGGCGGAGGCCGACGGGCCGGCTCCAGAACCGGCACCCGCCGCAGTTGAAACGTCACCTGTTACGGGCAGTGATGCCAGGCTGGCGGTGATGGTGACGGTGCCGGATGCAAACCGCCCCGGCTATGACAGCCAGCAGGTCATTCAGCTGCTGACGGCAGGCGATTATGCCCCTTTTACCGATCAGTCCCTGCCGCAGGGCGGTTTGATCACCGAGCTGGTGGAGCAGGCCCTGACAGCGACCGGCATCCGGTTCCAGCTGACCTGGATCAATGACTGGTCGGCGCACCTGGATCCGCTGCTCAAGCAGAAAAAGTACGATATGGGGTTTCCCTGGTTTTACCCCGGCTGTCCCGGCAAGGATACCCTGCGCTGTGAATTCCTGTTTTCCAAACCGGTATTTGAAGTGCTGATCGTGCTTTTCACCCGCACCGACAGCACGCTGGTCTTTGAAAAGGACCGTGATCTGGAAGGGAAGCGGCTGTGCCGGCCTGCCGGGTATTTCACCCATGATCTGGAGCGTGCCGGGCGTGAATGGCTGAGTGGCAAGGTGATTGAACTGAAGCAGCCGCATAGCGTGAAGGACTGTTTCGACCTGCTGCTGGCCGGTGAGGTTGATGGAGTGACCACCGATGATTTTACCGGACGGGATGCATTGGCCCGCCTGGGTTATCAGGACCGGATAACGCCACAGGCACGGGAGATTTCGGTGGAGGCCCTGTCTGTGGTGGTCCACAAGACCCACCCCAGGGCAACCATCCTGATCAACCGAGTCAATCAGGGGCTGGCGGCACTGCACGAGTCCGGCCGTTATGACGAAATCATGGACCGGCATCTGCTGGCCCACTGGAGCCGGGTCGAAACCTTGCAGCCCGAGAGCCGTTGAGTGTTTTCAGGATGTCACCTTTGAAGAGGGTCTGGCCATGATGAAGGGGCACTATTTACTGGGGGAATGCCTGTTTGCGGCACCGGATGCCGGAGCACTCTATCGTGCCAGGGACAGTACACAGCTGCAGGCTGAAGTGCTGCTGCAGGTGTTTCCGGCCCGCTTGCTGGATTACCCGGCCTTCCGTGCGGTGCAGGCCGAGTTGGGCCGTCCGGTGCCGGTGGGTATCCGTTACCTGCCGGTGCTGGACAGTTGCTGGGAGGCGCAGGAGGCCCTGTTTGTGTTGCAGGCACCCGCATCCTGGGGAGGTAAGGTTCTGCCGGACCTGCAGCAGGGGCCGCCCACCTCGCTGCATGCCCAGGCGGCGGTGACCAGCCGGACGTTGCAGCAGCAGGGCATTATCCGGCAGCCGTTGGCCGAACACTGGTTTCTGGTGGCACCGGACGGGGAACTCTATCTGCTGGGCACGGCGCTTTCCACCCGCCTGCTGGCCTGCCAGCCGCTGCCGGTATCACCTGTCGGCAGGCAGCGCCCGGCCTGGCGCTCGTGGATGACGTATTTTGCCATTCTGACCTCTGCCAGTGCCGTGTTTGCTGCCGGGGCAGGGCTTTATCCGTTCTGGCGTGCGAGCCGCCCGCTTCCAGACCGGGGGCCGGGATGGGCCCTGCCGGTGGATACACCGCAGCCGGGAAGCCTGATACAGCAGGATCGCCCCTTGCCGGTATCGGCACCTGACAAGGCCTTGACAACAGCGGTGGTGAAACGGCTGCCTGAAGCGGTTCCGAAGCCGGCAGAGCTGGCAGAAGCTGCAGGGATGGTATTGCCAGTGCCGGCTTTTGCTCCACGGCCTGCAGCCGAAGCCGGGCCGGAAGCGGATGCACCCGCAGTGTCCCGTCTGCTGGAGCGTGCCCGTTCCGCTATGGCACAGGAGCGTTTCCAGAGTGCGCTCTATCATATCCGGGAGCTGAAGCAGCGCGATGCCGGGCATCCCGAAGGGGTGCGTCTGGGGGAACAATTGGTTGCAACTCTGCAGCAACAGGCCCGCGTGCATCTGGAGCATGCGGAACGTGCTCAGGCACGCCTGAAGCTGAGGCTGGCGCGTCAGGCGATCATCGAGTTCAGGCTGGATTCGCTGCTGGCACAGCAGCAGCGGCTGGAGCAGGAGTGACAGGCACAGACTGACAATTGCTTTTGCATCGTATATAATGCTGATTTGAGTTTATATGAATTTTGCATTGTATATAGCGCATGAATATGATGGAAATAGGGCGTACCCTGCGTCAGGTGCGCCGCCAGAAACAGCTGACCCAGCAGGAGCTGGGAGCCATGCTGGGCATGAGCCGGTCTACCGTTTCCGGCATTGAAAACGGGACCATCACGGAAATCGGTATCCGCAAGGTGATGGCCTTGTGTGCCGTGCTGGGGCTGGAGCTGGCCGTCAGTGAATGCGTCCAGCGCCGGCCCACGCTGCAGACCCTGATGGGTGAGGCGGAACGGCGTAAAACCGGAAAAGGCAGGTGAGCATGAATGCGTTCGAGGGCCTGGATATTTTTACCGGACACCAGCGTGTGGGGAGTCTGGGGCGTAGTCAGTTGCAGGCACGGGCCTACGTTTTCAATTATTTTCCGGCGGTGCCGGATGAGCAGGCCGTATCACTCACCATGCCGGTGCTGCCGGATCAGTACCTGTTTCAGCATGGTGTGCACCCGATATTTCAGATGAACCTGCCGGAAGGGGAGTTGCGGGAAATGCTGCGCAACAGTTTCCAGAAAGCGGTGCAGAATTTTGATGACCTCAGTCTGCTGGCCATTGTGGGGCAGTCGCAGATCGGGCGGGTGCGCATTGCCCTGCCGGGCCGGGAGCCGGAGGCCATGCCGCCCCAGAGTGTGCAGGAGCTGAAGTCTTATACCGGCTCGGAGGATTTGTTTGCCGACCTGATGCAGCGTTTCGGGCGCTACTCCGGGGTATCCGGGGTGCAGCCCAAGGTATTGGTGCGCGATAATGAAACCGTGGCCGCCGCGTCGGCTGCCGGTGAGCCGGAACAGGTCACGTACCGGGATGCCACCCATATCGTCAAGGCCTGGAACCCGGAGCGCTTCCCGCAGCTGGCCGCGAATGAGTATTTCTGCATGCTGGCTGCCGAGCGCTGCGGGCTGGAAGTGCCGGCGGTGGAGTTGGCGGCGGAGGGGCGGCTGCTGATCGTCCGGCGCTTCGATCTGGATGGCAGTGGCGGCTACCTGGGCTTTGAGGATTTCTGTGTCCTGAACGGTCTGGCGACGGATGACAAATACCTGGGCAGTTATCAGGACGTGGCCGAACGCATCCGCGAGTTTGTTTCACCACATCGGGTGCATGATGCCATGGAGCAGTATTTCCTGATGCTGGCGCTGACCTGTGGTGTGCGTAACGGTGATGCCCACCTGAAAAATTTCGGGGTGCTGTATGGTCATGCGGAAGCGGAAATCCGTCTGGCACCGGCTTATGACATTGTTTCCACGACCCCTTACCTGCCCAATGACAGTCTGGCCCTGTTGTTCGGGGGCAGCAAGTTTTTCCCGCAGCGCAAGGCGCTGGTGACTTTCGGGCGGCGCTTCTGCGGTCTGACCGAGCGTCGGGTGAGCCAGCTGCTGGACTGGGTGGTACATGGTATGGAAAGCACGCTGGCTGATATTGCCGATTACCGGGACGGGCATCCGGAATTTACCGGTGTGGGCGAGCGCATGCTGGCTGTGTGGCGTGAAGGCATGGCGGATCTGCAGGGGCATGGATGAGTGTGACGGTGGATAATATGCAGGCACCCCGGGTTCAGCTTTGTCTGCTGTCGGGACCACAGGCCGGGAGTCTGTTGCCGCTCTTGGACTCGCGGACGCGTCCGACACGGGTGCTGGTGCTGGCGGCTGCCGGTGCGGAAACGGCTCTGGAAGCATTCTGCCGGCTGGTACAGGCAGAAACCGGGCTGGCCGTGCAGACTTGTGTGCTGGCGGAGAGGGCAGATGCCGCTGACATTGTGACGGCCCTGGAAGGTCTGCTGGCCGGGTGTGTTGCCGCTGATGTCGTCCTGAATGTTTCCGGTGGTACGCGCCTGATGGGGCTGGCGGCACAGGGTGTGGGGCAGCGTCTGGGGTTGCCGGTCTGGTTCGTCGATGCCCGGTACGGGGGGCTGCAGGTGCTGGCCGGCCCCTTGACATATCAGGGCATGGTCCCGGCTTCACTGACACTGCCTCAGGTGCTGGCTCTGCAGGGCTGGCAGTGGCAGGCACAAACGGTTTTCATGCCGCCAGCAGCGTGGCAGGTGCTGATCCGGGAGTGGATTGCCAATCTGCGTCATTACAGCACCGGTCTGGCGATTCTGGACTGGCTGGCGCTGAGTGCCGGGGCGGGGCTGGTTTCGCGCGAGCTGGAGCCGTGGCAGTTTGAGGTGCAGGCCTTTCGTGATGTCATCCAGCGGCTGCGTCAGCTGGATCTGGTGCAGCTGGAAGGGCGGCGCATGGTATTTACCGATGAACAGGCCCGGCTGTTTGCACGTGGTGGCTGGCTGCAGGGGTATGTGTTGTCCTGTCTGGCAGCGCTGGAAATCGGGGCGACACAGGCTGGTGCCTCGGTGCGGGTGTGTGATGACCGGGGCCGGCAGCATGAGCTGGATGTGGCATTTGTGGTCGCCAACCGCCTGCATGTCATCGGTTGTCGTTCCGTCAGCGTGCGCAAGGGGCGGGCAACAACGGACATGGAGGTGATTTTTTCCCCTTCCTTGTTGCAGAGCGGCCTGCCGCTGACGGGTGGGGGGCTGTTGCTGGCCTACCGTCCGCTGAAAAGCCAGGAGGTATCCCGTCTGCGTATGGCAGGGGTGGATGTGCTGCAGGAAAAGCAGTTGCAGAACCTGAGCACTTATCTGCAGGAGGGCCTACTGCATCAAGTATGATGCAGTAGGTGTTTTTTGGCGTATAATGCATTCTATAAAATTCATTGAATTTTATCAGGAATTGATTTTATTCAACAAATACTTGTCATATCGTGCGATGCACAATAGATTACAGGTTGTAAGCGATCGTCATACACTTAACCGGAGCTACTGGATACAGCTGACTGGACAGCAAGGTGAAAATCTTCTTTGATCTTTGGTTTGCCTCCTGAATGTTCTTGTAAATACACTATCTATGTCTGAAAAAAACGAAATCAGGATTATCAAGAAATATCCTAACCGCCGCCTTTACGATACTTTTCTGAGTTGCTACATCACCTTGGCGGATGTACGCGAACTGGTCATGCATGAGGAGCCTTTTCAGGTTGTTGACCGTCAGAATGGGGAGGACATCACCCGCAGTATTCTGCTGCAGATCATCCTGGAGCAGGAGTCAGGGGGGGAGCCCCTGTTCAGCACCGATATTCTGAGCCAGTTCATCCGCAACTATGGCGCAACAACCCAGCAGGGGTTTGCCAGTTTTCTGGAGTATAGCGTGAACCTGTTCAATTCCCAGCAGGAAGCCATCCGTGACCAGATGCACAAGGTGCTTTCCGGCACGCCACTGGACAGCTGGCTGAAGATGAGTGAGCAGAATGTTCAGCGCTGGCAGAAGATGCAGCAGGACATGTTCAGGGGGATATTCCCCGGCGGCGGTAACGAGCGTAAATAAAGACGCAGGGCACGACAGACCGAAGGGAAAAGGCTGCCGCAGGCAGCCTTTTTTCTGGCTGTCTGGAACTGGGCAGGAAGGTGGCAATGAAAAAGCCCGCACAATGGCGGGCAAAAGGAGAATCACGGTACCAGGGGCAGGAGGAGAGGAGGAGGAGAGAAAACCCCTGGCACCGCTTTCAAACCGGAGTCAATCAGGCAACCTTGACAGCCTTGACTTCTTTAACCGTCTGCTTGGTGGCTTCAACTGCCTTGTCAGCTACTTCTTTGCTGGCCTCAGCCGCTTTCTCAGTGGCTTCACGGGTGGCTGCGACCGCCTGCTGAGTGAACTCGGATGCTTTGGCAACAGCTTGTTCAACGGCTTCAGCTGCTTTGTCCAGATTGGCAGCCCAGGTTTTCTGGTTCAGTTCAGCGGCCTTTTCTGCACTGTCAGTCACGTATTTGGTGGCTTCTTCAGCAATGGCAACCAGCTCTTCACGGGTGGCGTTCAACAGATCAGCGGCTTCACGTACATTGGCCAGCCATTTTTCACTGCAGGCCTTGATGGCTTCCTGTTGCAGGGTGGCGGCTTCCTGAGGATCCTTGGCCTTGCTCATGGCTTCAACGTTCTTGCTGCCGGTTTCAAAGCAGGCATTGACAACCTCGGACTGCTTGGCCGCCAGCGTTTCAAAGGTCTTCAGGTTCAGTTCGCCAAAACGCTTGGCTGATTTCATGGCGTTTTCGTTGAACTGTTTGACCAGGTCCATCATTTCATTTTGCATCTTCAAGTCCTCTACTAATCGGTATCTGTTCGGGTTTGGGTATTGATGCGCTGCATCATTTGTTGCAACGCACAATATCGCTGATCAGACTGGCTGTCAACTTTTTTTGTGCAGTGCACATAAAAAATTTTCAAGCAGTTGGCAGAGGGGGAGAGGAGAAGCTCCGGATTCAGGGGGCAGGCGTGCAGAGTGACCGGCACTGTGTGGCTGGCCCTGTTCTGAATCAGGCGGGCAGGCTGGCGAGGTGTCAGCCTGGTGGCAGGTGTTGGCGGCTTGTCAGATCAGCGCAGGCGCTTGATGCCGAGGCCGGCCAGTACCAGCAGCAGGCCGGTAGTGAGCAGTTCAACCGTCAGCAGCAGGCCATGATTGAGGAGGGCGGGCAGAAAGCGCTCAGTCAGGATCAGCAGGGCGATGATCAGTGACAGGATGCCGGAAAGTGTCATCCACAGCCAGCCGGGATTGGGGCGCAGTTTGCTGCCGTAAATCAGCAGGCCCAGTCCCAGCATCACGGTCAGCATGCCGGCCAGTATCGGGGCGCTGATCAGGTTGGCCAGCGGGTCCAGCAGCAGGACGATGCCGAGCAGCAGGCTGGTGATGCCCATGAGCTGTGCCCAGGCTGAAGGCAGATCATCATTGGTCAGAAACGCCTGCAGCAGGTACAGCACGCCGGCCACCAGAAAGGTCCAGCCCATGACCTGCCCGGAATCGGACCAGCCGCTGAAAATGCCGGTATTTGCCAGCAGGCCGCCGACGATCAGGGAGAAGCCGATCACCAGATACCAGTACCAGCCTTTTCCCAGTGCACGCAGGGACAGGTTTTCCTGTAAATTCATGCTTCCCGCAACCATTATGAACTCCTTTTGGGACAGTAGACCTCACACTCAGGAGGGTATCTTAAGGTGGAAGTCTGCGGGGCGGAAACTGCATTTCCTACCAGCTGGCCTGATTTGGGGATGAAACGGGATGATCCGGTATCCCTGAGTCCGGATTCCTGCCATTATTGGGTATTGCTGGCCGGATGAGCCTGGCATAGGGTCGGGAGTCTGGTTTCTGTTTTTGGAGGAGGCACGATACATGAGCATGACACGGCGTGAATTTGTCCAGATACTGGCAGCTGCCAGTGTGGCTGGTTTCAATCTGCGGGGGGCTCGGGTGCTGGCAGCGGATAAACCGGCTGATCCCTATGAGCTGCCGGCATTCGGGAATGTGTCCGTATTGCACTATACCGACTGTCATGCCCAGCTGCTGCCGATTTATTTTCGTGAACCCGGTGTCAACTTGGGTATCGGTGACATGAAGGGTAAACCGCCGCATCTGGTGGGGGAAAAATTCCTGCAGTATTACGGCATTGCGCCGGAAACCATGGATGCGCATGCCTTTACCTGTCTGGACTTTGAGGCTGCCGCAAAAAAATATGGCAAGGTCGGTGGTTTTGCGCACCTGAAAACGCTGGTGGACCGGGTCCGTGCCCAGCGTCCCGGCGCCCTGCTGCTGGATGGCGGTGATACCTGGCAGGGCTCCTGGACAGCACTCAAAACCAATGCCGCCGACATGGTTTCCGCACAGCTGCTGCTGGGGGTGGATGTCATGACACCGCACTGGGAGATGACATTCGGTGCCGACCGGGTTATGGAGATCATTGAAAACGACTTCAAGGACAGGGTTGATTTTGTGGCCCAGAATGTCATCACCACCGATTTTGAGGAGCCGGTGTTTGAGCCTTACACCCTGCGTGAAATCAATGGCGTTCCGGTGGCTATTGTCGGCCAGGCGTTTCCCTATACGCCGATTGCCAATCCGCGCCACCTGATTCCGGACTGGAGTTTCGGCATCCGGGATGAGCGCATGCAGGAAATGGTGGATGAGGCACGTGAAAAAGGGGCGCAGGTTGTTATTGTGCTGTCGCACAACGGCATGGATGTGGACCTGAAGATGGCCTCCCGTGTAAGCGGTATTGATGCCATCATGGGCGGGCATACCCATGATGGCGTATTCCAGCCGGTGGTGGTGGAAAATGCCGGGGGCAAGACCCTGGTCACCAATGCCGGTTCCAATGGCAAGTTCCTCGGGGTGCTGGATCTGGATGTCAAGGATGGCAGGGTGGCGGATTTCAGATACCGGCTGCTGCCGGTATTTGCCAACCTGCTGGCACCGGACCCGAACATGACGGACCTGATCACGAAAATCCGTGCGCCTTACAGCAGGGAGTTGGCGGAGGAGCTGGCGGTGTGTGATGACACCCTGTACCGGCGCGGCAATTTCAACGGTACCTTTGACCAGCTGATCTGTAATGCCCTGATGGAGGGGCTGGATGCACCCATTGCCTTTTCGCCCGGCTTCCGCTGGGGGACCTCCGTGCTGCCGGGACAGCCCATCACCTTTGAGCATGTGGCCGACCAGACCGCCATCACCTATGGCACCGTGACCCGCAACGAAATGAGCGGCGAGATGCTGAAAACGGTTCTGGAGGATGTGGCTGACAACCTGTTCAACCCTGATCCGTATTATCAGCAGGGGGGAGACATGGTACGCGTGGGTGGCCTGAAGTTCAGTTTTGATCCCACTGCCACCATGGGGCAGCGTATCAGCAACATGGAGCTGGATGGCAAGGCCATTGATCCGGCCAGAAACTATCCGGTTGCCGGCTGGGCCAGTGTCCAGGAGTCCGTGCCTGACAATCGTCAGATATGGGAAGTGGTGGCGGATTACCTGCGTGACAGGAAGACCATCGGCAAGGTCGAACTGAATACCCCGACCTTGCTCAATGTGGAGGGCAACGAAGGGCTGATGGCTTCCTGATGCTGATCGGTCGGGTGCTTCCCGCAGGGGAAAGCCCCGGCCCCGGTATGGCTGGGGGGGGCACGACGATGCCACCGTCACGCCGTTTTTGTGCTGTCATCAAATGCCGTTGGAGAGATAGCGCTCCAGTTCCGCCATGCCGGCGGGCATGTCCAGTATCTCCCCTGCGGCCCGCATGCTGGAGCCCAGCGCGTGCAGGGTGCGGAACAGGTTGTGCGCCCGGCTCTGCTCTCCCATCTGGCCGATGCGCAGGATGTTGAGGCCGAAGGCACCGGAAATTTCCACCTTGTGGGCACGTGACATGTGATCGCGTACCCTGTCTGCTGACACATGCTGGGGCACCATGATGCCGACCACCGAATTGAGGCGGTGCTCTTTCTCCACCAGCAGCTTCAGCCCCATGGCCTCGATCCCGGCCTGCAGGGCTTCCGAGCACAGGCGGTGGCGATAGAAGCGTCGGGTCAGGGTTTCCTCGCAGACCAGTCGCAGGGCCTCATGCAGGGCCAGAATGCCGGAAACCGGAGCGGTGTAATGGTAGGACTTCTGATTCCAGAACTGGTCCGCCAGCCGGGCATCCAGGCACCAGTGAAACGGCAGCTCCTCCCGGTGGGCAATTTTCTGCTGCCAGGCGGTTTCCGAAAAGGCCAGCAGTGACACACCGGGAATGGAGGACAGCCCCTTCTGTCCGCCGGTAATGACGGCATCCACATCCCAGCGGTCCATCTCCAGCGGCATGGTGCTCAGGGTGCAGACCGCATCCACGATCACCAGGCAGCCGTGACGTTTGGCAATGCGGGTAATCCGGTCGAGGCGGGTGTTGCAGACCGTGTTCGAGGTTTCACCCTGCACCAGGGTCACCGCATCAAAACGGCCATCCTGCAGCATGCGTTCGACTGCTTCCGGGTCGGCCCCCCTGTTGTCATGCACTTCCAGCAGCACGGGGTCGGCCCGTACCCGGCGCACCAGTTCGGCCATGCGGCGGCTGAAATAGCCGTTACAGATACACAGTACCCGTGAACCCGGCAGGACCAGATTGGCCACCGCCATTTCCATGGCCGCCGACCCGGGGCCGCTGACACCGATGACATGGGATGAGGTGGTCTGGAACACGTAGCGCCCCATTTCCTTGACCTGTCCGATCACCCGGTTCATGGTCTCACCCAGATGGTTGATGACAATGGAGTTGGCGGCTGCGACTTTCTGCGGGATCGGCACCGGGCCAGCCCCCATCATCAGCAGCGGTTCATCCGGCAGAATGTGTTCCAGCGGCACGATGCGTGGCGCATTGACTGATTCAATCATCGCAGTGCGATTCCTGTAGGCATTTTCAAAAGCGGCAGATGGTATTTGGAGTATCGTAGGGATACAAGTCCGCCCTGATCCTGAATGCCGTGCTGCTGTTGACTGGCTGAATCGGTGCGCCCGATGGCCTATGATGGTGTTTGATGGCAGGGCCATCGTTTTTCCGGGCCGGCAGGCTGTCAGTAAGGATGACCCGTCTGCCGGAACAGGCGTCAATGACAGGAGAAAAAGCATGGGTGCAAAGCTGAAAGCATCATCACAGCGGGTGCAGGACTTCCTGTCCGCCCGTGGTCATTCGTTTGTGGTCCGGCAGCTGCCGGACTCCACCCGCACGGCAGTCGAGGCTGCACAGGCCATTGGTTGCTCGACGGGGCAGATTGCCAAGTCGCTGGTTTTCCGGGATGAAGCCACCGGCGAACCGGTACTGGTGGTTGCCTCGGGTACCAACCGGGTTTCCGCAGTCAGGGTTGAGCAGGCTACCGGCATCCGTCTGGGAAAGGCCGATGCGGCATTTGTGCGTGAGCACACCGGTTATGCCATCGGCGGGGTGCCGCCGGTTGCCCATGTCCGAGCGGTGAAAACCCTGCTGGACCCGGACCTGCAGCAGTATGATTACATCTGGGCTGCAGCGGGCACGCCAAATTCGGTCTTTGAGCTACCGGCGGCTGATCTGGAGCACCTGACCGGGGGGATATGGGTCGTATTGGCTGCGTAATGCCGCCGGTTGCCGGTTGTACCGGCGAAAACAGGTGCCTGTCTGTCGGTGACGCTGCTTGCCCCGTACCGCCGTCACCTGTATAAATACACCGGTTTTTGCAATACACGAGCCTGTCCATGTCCAGTCATCCTTCCCGCCCCCGTTACCGGCGCATTCTTCTGAAACTCAGTGGCGAGGCGCTGATGGGCGAGCAGGAGTCCGGTATTGACCCCGCCATCCTGCAGCGGGTTGCTTCCGAGGTGCTGGAGCAGGTGCGCAGCGGCGTACAGGTGGCACTGGTGATCGGGGGAGGCAACCTGTTCCGGGGAGCCGCGCTGGCTGCCGCCGGCATGGACCGGGTGCGCGGGGACCAGATGGGCATGCTGGCGACGGTCATGAATGCGCTGGCGATGCAGGACCGGCTTGAACAGCTGGGTGGACAGTGCCGGGTGTTGACCGCCATTCCCATGGCCCCGGTGGGGGAGCCCTACTCGGCACACCTGGCGCGGGCGTATCTGGCACGTGGTCAGGTGGTGGTGTGTGCCGCCGGTACCGGAAACCCGTTTTTCACCACGGATACCGCTGCCAGCCTGCGGGCAGTGGAACTGGCGTGTGATCTGTTGCTGAAGGCTACCAAGGTGGATGGGGTGTATGAGGCTGATCCGAAAAAACAGCCGGATGCTCGCCGCTACCAGACCCTGTCTTATGATCAGGCCATTGAGCAGCAGCTGGGCGTCATGGACCTGACCGCCATGGTCATGTGCCGGGATAACCGCCTGCCGTTGCGGGTGTTTGACATGTTTGCCGAAGGCGCGCTGGCTGCCATTGTGCAGGGTGAGCCTGTGGGCACTTTGCTGGAGAACTGAAAATGATTGATGACATTTTGCTGGATGCCGAGCAGCGCATGCAGAAAAGCATTGAGGCGCTCAAGGGGGAGCTGGCCAAAATCCGCACCGGACGTGCCCATCCGAGCCTGCTGGACCATGTGACCGTGGATTATTATGGTACCCAGACGCCCTTGAGTCAGGTGGCCAATATTTCCATTGAGGATGCCCGCACCCTGAGCATCACGCCCTGGGAGAAGCCCATGGTGGCGGTGATTGAAAAGGCGATCCTGACCTCCGACCTGGGGCTGAATCCGGCCACTGCCGGCACCGTGATCCGGGTTCCGGTCCCCCCCCTGACCGAGGAGCGTCGCCGCGATCTGGTGAAGGTGGTCAAGAGTGAGGCGGAAGGTGCCAAGGTCGCCATCCGCAATATCCGCCGCGATGCCAATTCCGACTTCAAGGCTCTGGAAAAGGAGAAGGAAATTTCCGAGGATGACGAGCGCCGGGCCGAAGACCGGGTTCAGAAGCTGACGGATAAATACGTGGCGGAAGTGGATACCGTCTTTGAAAAGAAAGAAAAGGATCTGATGGAAATCTGACGGCATGTCCACATCCCCCCAGGTTATCGCCAACAGGGTTCCACGCCATGTCGCCATTGTCATGGACGGAAACGGGCGCTGGGCCAGGGCCCGCCTGTTGCCGCGCCTGTTCGGGCATCATCGCGGGGTGGAGGCGGCACGCAGGGCCATCCGCTATTGCAGCCGGGCCGGGGTGGAGTGTCTGACCCTGTTTGCCTTCAGCAGTGAAAACTGGAAACGTCCGGAAGAAGAGGTCAGCGGGCTGATGGCCCTGTTCATGACCGTGCTGGAGCGTGAAACCACCGGCCTGCTCAAGCATCAGGTGTGCATGCGTTTCATCGGTGCCCGAGGCGACTTTTCCGATACGCTGCAGCGCAAGATTGCCGAAGTGGAGGCGGAAACGCGCAGTTGCGGCGGCATGGTCCTGCAGATTGCGGCCAATTATGGCGGGCGCTGGGACATTGTGCAGGCGGTGCAGGCGCTGGTGCGGGAGGTACAGGTGCAGGGGCTGGACCCGTCTGCCATCACCGAGCCGATGCTGGAGAAATACCTGTCCACGGCTGAAGTGCCGGAGCCTGACCTTTTCATCCGCACCGGGGGCGAGCAGCGCATCAGCAACTTTCTGCTCTGGCAGCTGGCCTATTCCGAACTGTATTTTTCCGACTGCCTGTGGCCGGAGTTTGATGAAAAAGCCCTGCAGCAGGCTTTTGATGCTTATGCCAACCGCCAGCGTCGTTTCGGCATGACTGGTGATCAGGTCAGCCGGAGTTCATCCCATGCCTGAACAGCGTATCATTATCGGCCTGATTCGGTTCGACGACACCGGCCACACGGATTCACCCCATGCTTAAACAGCGCATTATTACCGGCCTGATTCTGGCCCTGCTGGTGGCAGGTGCCATCATTTTTCTGCCGACCTATGCTTTTGCGCTGCTGGCGCTGGTGTTTATTGTCGGTATGGGAGGATGGGAGTGGGCGAGCCTGACCGGTACCCCCGGGGGCATGCCGCGCATGCTGGCACCCCTGCCGGCGGTCCTGATCGGTTATGCACTGTTGTGGCTGCACTGGCCGCTGCTGCCCATTCTGCTGGTCAGCGTGCTGGTCTGGGGCTTCATACTCTGGCTGCTGCTGCGTTATGAACCCGGCACCCGGTTTTATCAGCAGCGCCCCTGGTTGCTGAAGGCGCTGCTGCCGCTGGTACTGGTGCCGGCCTGGTATGCACTGGCCAACCTGCATGGCGAACATTACGGCTATGTTTTTTATCTTATCAGCCTGATTGCCTTTGCGGATATAGCGGCCTATTTTACCGGCAAGCGCTTCGGCAAAAACAAGCTGGCTCCCAGTCTCAGTCCAGGCAAGACCCGGGAAGGGGCGCTGGGAGCGCTGGCGGTAACGCTGGTCTGGTCCCTGACCGGAGCGCTGGTGGCGGGTTTCGGTACCGGACAGACCCTGCTGCTGGTGGTGTTCAGCCTGCTGGCAGTGATGATGTCGATTGCCGGCGACCTGTTTGAAAGCATGATGAAGCGTCTGGCTGGAGTCAAGGACAGTGGTACGCTGCTGCCGGGGCATGGCGGCGTGCTGGACCGAATTGACAGTCTGGTGGCTGCGGCTCCCCTGTTGACTTTGGGACTGTGGTGGATCAAGGTGGCCTGACATGTTCGCAACAGGGCAGGCATCGGTGCAGAAAAACGTCACCATTCTCGGATCAACCGGCAGTATCGGCGTCAGCACGCTGGAAGTGCTGGCCCTGCATCCGCAGCATTTCCGGGTGTTTGCCCTCACGGCCCTGCAGCGTGTGGATGTGCTGCTGGAGCAGTGCCTGCGTTTTCAGCCGCGTTATGCGGTCATGGTGGATGAGCCCTCTGCCGGGCACCTGCAGCAACGCTTGCAGGCTGCGGAATGCCCGACCGAAGTGCTGAGCGGACGGGCGGCACTGGAGCAGGTGGCTGCCGATCCGGAAACCGACTATGTGATGGCCGCCATTGTCGGTGCTGCCGGACTGCTGCCTTCACTGGCGGCAGCGCGGGCCGGCAAGCGGGTACTGCTGGCCAACAAGGAAGCCTTGGTCATGTCCGGGCAGCTGTTCATGCAGGCGGTGCGGGATAACGGTGCCGAGCTGCTGCCGATTGACAGTGAACATAATGCCATTTTCCAGTGCCTGCCGCAGGGGCGGCCTGTGCCCGGTGTGGCGCGTATTCTGCTGACAGCTTCCGGCGGCCCGTTCCGGACCTGGAGCCGGGAGCGCATGGCACAGGTCACGCCCCGGCAGGCACTGGCACACCCGAACTGGTCCATGGGGCCGAAAATTTCGATCGATTCCGCCACCCTGATGAACAAGGGGCTGGAGGTCATTGAAGCCAGCTGGCTGTTCTCCCTGCCGCCGGCGCAGATTGAGGTGGTGGTGCATCCGCAGAGCACGGTCCATTCCATGGTGGCCTACAATGACGGCTCCGTGCTGGCACAGCTGGGCAATCCGGACATGCGCACACCGATTGCCTATGCACTGGGCTGGCCGGAGCGCATGGTGTCCGGCGTGGCTGCCCTGGACCTGATTGCCATGGCCCGGCTGGATTTCGAGGCCCCGGACCTGACGCGTTTTCCCTGCCTTCAGCTGGCCTATGAGGCACATGCACGGGGCGGGTACGCCACCATCGCCCTGAATGCTGCCAATGAAGTGGCGGTGGCGGCATTCCTGAATCAGGAAATTCCGTTCATGGTTATTCCACAACTGGTCCGGGATGTGATGGAATGGACCGACTCTGGAACCCCCGATCAACTTGAGGATATTATTATTCAGGATGAGGCAAGCCGAAAAGCGGCATCATGCTGGATAAATAATAAAAAAATGCAATGATTTCTATGGACTTGCTGTTAATACTCCCTGCCTTTCTTGTCACCATCGGCATTCTTGTCACCGTCCACGAGTTCGGCCATTTCTGGGTCGCACGCAGGCTGGGTGTCAAGGTGCTGCGTTTCTCCATCGGTTTTGGCAAGCCACTCTGGAGCAGGGTTTCCAACAGGGACCCGGATGCCACCGAATACGTGGTTGCGGCGTTGCCACTGGGGGGGTATGTCAAGATGCTGGATGAGCGTGAAGGTGAGGTTGCACCCGATGAGGTGCACCGTGCCTTCAATCGTCAGCCGGTCTGGAAACGGATTGCCATTGTATTCGCGGGTCCGGCCTTCAACTTCATTCTCGCGGCCTTCATTTATGCCCTGATCTACCTGACCGGCAATCCGGCCATGCATCCTTATGTCACGCCCTTCGGCCAGGATACGCCGGCAGTGACAGCCGGATTTGAGCCGGGGGACCGGATTGTGGCGGTGAACCGGCAGGCGGTTGCATCCTGGGAGGATGCGCGCATGCTGATGCTGGAGGACTACCTGCGTTCACCGGTACTGCAGATTGAGGTGGAAACCCGTGAGGGTGGCCGGGTCGAGCGTCGTCTGGACCTGTCCGGGGTCGCCCTGCTCAAGGATGAGGGCGATTTCCTGCTCAAGTCGGGGCTGGAGTTCTGGGCGCCGGAGTTTGGTGTCAGCATCTCGCAGGTGATGGCGGATTCACCGGCATTCAAGGGCGGGCTGCAGGTCGGTGACAGGATTCTCAAGGTGGATGGGCAGACGGTGACCGGTGGTGCGAAGTCTTTTGTTGATTATGTCAAGCGGCACCCGGACACTCCGATCGAATTGCAGGTACAGCGTGGCGAGGGTGTAGTCACCCTGAGGGTGACGCCGATGGCGCGCAAGACCGATGCGGGTGGGAGCGGTTATATCGGTGCCGGTGTGGGTGAGTATGTTCCGGAACATGTCCTGTCCGAACTGACCTTTACCCAGTATCTGGGGCCGGTTGATGCGGTGGTGCGCGGGGTGGAGAAAACCTGGCAGACCTCACTCCTGACCCTCAAGCTCATGGGGCGCATGTTGATGGGTGAGGTTTCCATCAAGAACATCAGTGGTCCGCTGACCATCGCCAAGTTTTCCGGTGAAACGGCTGCTGCGGGTTTGCCTTATTACCTGGGTTTTCTGGCCATTGTCAGTGTCAGTCTGGGAGTGCTGAACCTGTTGCCGATTCCGATGCTGGATGGCGGCCATCTGCTTTACTACGTGGTGGAGCTGATCAAGGGCAGTCCGGTCTCCGAGCGGGTCGAGGAAATGGGCATGAAGCTGGGAATGGCGCTGGTTGCCGGTATCATGGTGCTGGCTTTATACAATGATTTTGTGCGGCTGTTGAACTAACATGAAAAAACAAATCTTCTCTTATGGTGCTGTCGGTTGCATCCTGATGGCATCGCAGACGGTCATGGCCGCTTCCTTTGTGGTCCGCGACATTCAGGTGCGTGGCCTGCAGCGGGTATCGCAGGATACCGTGATCAACTACCTGCCGGCACGGGTGGGCCAGCCTTTCGATGACAGCCAGGCCCCGGAAGCCATCCGCTCGGTGTTTCAAAGCGGCCTGTTCGAGGATGTCCAGCTGGCGCGCAACGGAGATGTGCTGCTGGTCTCGGTGGTCGAACGCCCGGCCATCGGTGACATCAATGTCAAGGGCAACAGCAAGGTCAAGACCGAGCAGATCATGCAGGCACTCAAGGTGTCAGGCCTCAGCAAGGGTGACATGCTGGATCGGGCGGCCCTGACCCGCTTTGAACGTGAGCTGGAGCAGCAATACCTGTCCATCGGTTATTATGGTGCCAAGGTGTCGACCCAGGTCCAGCCCCTGGATCGCGGCAACAGCCGGGTGCGCCTGAATATTTCGATTCAGGAGGGCAATGAGGCCCGTATCCGTCAGGTGCGGATTGTCGGCAATCGTGCCTTTTCCGAGGCTGAGTTGCTCAAGCAGTTTGAGTCCGGCACCCGGAACTCACTGATACCCTCGTTCCTGAGTTCACGTGACCAGTATGGCAAGCAGAAGCTGGTCGGCGACCTGGATGCGCTGACTTCGTTTTACCGTGACCGGGGCTACCTGAATTTTGAGGTGGTGTCTTCTGATGTCTCGCTCTCGGATGACAAGCAGAGTGTCTTCATCAGCATCAGCATCAATGAAGGCGACCAGTACCGTATCGGTTCCGTGGATGTGGCCGGCAGGCACGGTCTGAATCAGCAGCAGCTCAATGAATCCATCAAGCTGCAGTCTGGTGCGGTGTTTTCCCAGAAGGCACTGGAGGAAACGCGCAAGAATCTGGCGGAACGCCTGGGAGAGCAGGGGTTTGCCTTTGCCCGCATCCAGCCGGTACCGCAGATCGACAATGTCAACAAGCGGGTCGGTATCACCCTGCAGATT
The DNA here is from genome assembly GCA_020442915.1 of Thiothrix sp. GTDB lineage: Bacteria > Pseudomonadota > Gammaproteobacteria > Thiotrichales > Thiotrichaceae > Thiolinea. The sequence continues at coordinate 27,865 of JAGRJD010000086.1, forward strand.
GATCCGGGCAAGCGGGCTTATGTCCGCCGTATCAATATCCGTGGCAACAACCGTACCCGTGATGAGGTATACCGGCGTGAAATGCGCCAGCTGGAAAGTTCCTGGTTCTCGCGGGAGCGGGTGGAGCGTTCCAAGGTGCGCCTGCAGCGCCTGCCCTATGTGGAAAGTGTACGCATCAACGCAGAGCCGGTGGCCGGAACCCCGGATCAGGTGGACCTGAATGTGGTGATTGCCGAACGCTCTTCCAACCAGTTCCGTATTGGTGCCGGTTATTCCCAGTCTCAGGGGCTGCTGCTCAACCTGAGCCTGCACCAGGACAATTTCATGGGCACCGGCAAACAGATGGAAATTGATCTGGACAACAGCAGTGCCAACAAGAATTTCCGCATTTCCTACACCAATCCTTACTATACGCCCAATGGTATCAGCCGTGGTTTCAGCCTGTACTACAACAAGTATGATGCAGCTCAGGAAGACATTTCCGAATACGCTTCCGACAAGGCCGGCGGCAATGTCAACTATACGGTACCACTGAGCGAGACCAACTCGCTGTATTTTTCCGCCGGTGTTGAGCAACGCAAAGTCATTCTCGGGGATTCACCGGCTGACCATATCCAGGAGTTTGTGAATACGTACGGTGAGAAATATACCCAGTTTCCGGTGACAGCCGGTTTTGTGTACGATACCCGTGACCGCACCATTTTCCCGACCGAGGGCCAGCGTCATCGGGTCTCCCTGCAGGCGGCGGTGCCGGGCAGTGATCTGGAGTTCCAGAAGCTCAGCTATGAAGGGGCTTTTTACCAGGCAATCACGGATGATGTGACCTTCGCCCTGAAGGGACGGGTTGCATCCGGCTGGGCCAGCGGAGAAATGGACGGGTTGCCGTTTTTTGAGAAATATTATGCCGGAGGTATCCGCTCGGTCCGTGGTTTTGAGTCCAGCAGTCTGGGGCCGCTGGATTCCAATGGCAGTGCCAAAGGTGGCGATTTCCTGATGACTGCCACGGCTGAAGTCCAGTTTCCGGTGCCGTTTGCACGCGAAATAAAAGGCCTGAAAATGAGTGCCTTTGTGGATGGCGGTAATGTATTTGAGGATTATGACAGTTTCAAGGCCGACGAATTGCGCTATTCTGCCGGTATCGGGGTGGTCTGGTTGTCACCGATCGGGCCGCTGGAAGTCAGTTACGCCAAACCGTTGAATGCAAAAGATGGAGACAAGGAACAAGTTGTTCAGTTCAGTATCGGGGCATCGTTCTGAAACACGAAAACAGTTAGTGTCGCTGCTGGCCGGTGCGGTATTGGTGCTGTCATTGGCCAGCCCGGCTGCCGTGGCTGCGGGTCAGGGTGCTGCAACAGTTTCCTACCGCTTCGCAGTAGTCAACATGTCCGACATCCTGAAGCGTTCGCCCCAGTCTGCGGCGGAAAGCCGGTTGTTGACCGAAAAATATTCCTCGCAGGAAAAGACCCTGGCGGAGGAGCAGGAGCGCCTGAAGCAGGAGAAGGATGAGCTGCAGGCCATGGCGGAAACCCTGCCGGAGCGGGAGCGGGTGCAGCGTGAAAGTGAACTGCGCATCCGCGAGCGTACTTATTCGCGCAAGTTTGAAGACCTGCGCGAGAACCTGCGTCTGGACAAGGATACCGCGCTGGAGCGTTTGCAGCGTCAGGTAGCGGAAGCCATTGATGCCGTGCGTGTCAGGGAAGGCATTGATATCGTGTTCAAGGAAACCGATTTTATTGTCGCCAGCGAGCGCGTCAACATGACTGAAAAAGTCTTGGATTATCTCAGAGAGCAGTTTGAAAGTGCTCCGGATGCCAATGATGTCGTGATAACTGCGCCACAAAACTAAAAGGGCAAATCGCTATGGAACTGTCGTTGGCCGAGCTTGCCGGGCGCACCGGTACTGAAGTGCGTGGCAATGGCGCAAAACGGGTTTCTGCCATTGCTGCCATTGAGACGGCTACCGGGCAGGAAATCAGTTTTGTTCGTGATCGCCAGTATGCCCGTTTTCTGGATAACTGCGAAGCCGGGGCGCTGATCCTGCCACCAGAGCTGGCTCAGCGTTATCCGGGTGATTGCCTGATCAGCCCCAATCCCTACCTGACTTATGCCAAGGTCGCCGCCCTGCTGAATCCGCCCTTGCGTCCGGACAGTGGCATTCACCCCAGTGCCGTGGTAGCACCGGATGTGGTGTTGGGGCAGGCGGTTTCGATCGGCCCGCAGGTATCCATCGGACCGGGATGCCGGATCGGGGATCGGGTGGTGCTGGAGGCCGGGTGTACCCTGGAGCGGGACTGCAGGGTCGATGCTGACAGCTGGCTGCATGCACGGGTGGCACTGGGCTGTGGTACCCGGATAGGCCGGCATGTGATTATCCATTCCGGTGCCGTGCTGGGTGCGGATGGTTTTGGCTTTGTACCGGAAACTTCGGGATGGTATAAAATTCCGCAAATTGGTATTGTGCGGGTGGATGATGATGTCGAGATCGGAGCCAATACCACCATTGACCGTGCCGCACTGGGGGAAACCCGGATCGGACGGGGGGTGAAGCTCGACAATCTGATTCATATTGCACATAACGTGCAGCTCGGGGAGCATACCGTGATTGCAGCCTGCACCGGGATTGCCGGCAGTGCGAAAATCGGGGCCTGGTGCCAGATATCCGGCATGGTATCGATTGCGGGCCATCTCAGCATTGCTGATCGCGTCACGATTACCGCCACCAGTTTTGTCATCAATTCGATCACCGAGCCGGGGGTCTACTCTTCCGGTACCACGGTGGATGAACACAGCCTGTGGCGCAGGAATGCGGTCCGTTTCCGTCAGCTGGACCAGTTGACGCGACGGGTGCAGGCCCTGGAAAAGCAGTTGGGTGAGGGACCGGATCAACAAGGAACGTGAATGCAGATGAATGTCAACGAAATAAGAAACTTTCTTCCCCACCGCTATCCATTTTTGCTGGTGGACCGGGTGCTGGAGCTGGAGCCGGGCAAATCCATTCGTGCCATCAAGAATGTCAGTGCCAACGAGCCGTTCTTCAATGGCCATTTTCCGGCCAGGCCCATCATGCCCGGTGTGTTGATCATTGAGGCGCTGGCACAGGCTACCGGCCTGCTTGGCTTCCGCAGCATGGGGGAAATACCGCGCCATGATATTCTCTACATGCTCGCAGCTGTTGACAAGGCCCGCTTCAAGCAGCAGGTCGAACCGGGTGACCAGCTGGTGCTGGAAGCTGAAATCATCAGGAAAAAGGGCATCATGTGGGTATTTGATGCCAGGGCTTCCGTGGAGGGCAGACTGGCTGCATCCGCCCAGCTCATGTGTGCGGCCAAGGAGGGGGGGGTGTGATTCATCCCACGGCAATTATTGACCCCGCTGCCGAACTGGCGGAGGCGGTCGAGGTCGGGCCTTACAGCATTATCGGTCCCGGTGTCAGTATCGGGCGGGGAACCCGGATCGGTCCGCATGTGGTGATTGACGGCCCGACCCGGATCGGAGAGGACAACCACATTTTCCCGTTTGCGTCCATGGGGGCTGAGCCGCAGGACAAGAAATATGCCGGGGAGCCGACGGAACTGGTGATCGGCAACCGTAATGTGATTCGTGAGTGCTGTACTTTTAATCGCGGCACGGTTCAGGACAAGGGCAGAACCGTCCTGGGTGATGACAACTGGATCATGGCCTATGTGCATCTGGCCCATGACTGTGTGGTGGGCAACCATACCATTTTTGCCAATAACGCGACCCTCGCGGGCCACGTGGAAATTCGTGATCATGCCATTCTGGGGGGATTCACGCTGGTGCATCAGTTCTGTGTGGTGGGTGAGTATGCCTTCACCGGCATGGGCAGTGCCCTGAACAAGGATGTACCGCCTTATACCATGGTCTCCGGGGCACCCGCTGAACCACGGGGCCTCAACCTGGAAGGTCTGCGTCGACACGGCTTCACCCCTGAGGCCGTTAGCCGCCTGAAGCAGGCTTACCGCATGCTTTACCGTCAGCACCTGTCCCTGAAAGAGGCATTGGAGCAGATGGATGCCGAGTATGGGCAGTTTGCGGATGTACGCCTGCTGCTGGATTTCTGCCGGCGCAGTGAACGTGGTCTGGCACGTTGATCCATGACACAGCGGATTGCCATTGTTGCCGGAGAGGCTTCCGGCGATCTGCTGGCGGCGCGTCTGATTAAAAGCCTGCAGGCGCTGAATCCTGAGCTGGTCTTTGAAGGTATTGCCGGGCAGGAAATGCAGCAGGCCGGCTGTCACAGCCTGTATCCGCTGGAAAAACTTTCTGTCATGGGGCTGGTTGAAGTGTTGAAACACCTGCCCGAATTGTTAAGAATCAGAAAATCGGTTTTTCAGCATTGGATTAAAACCCCTCCCGACCTTTTTATTGGTGTGGATGCACCGGATTTTAATCTGCCATTGGCCCGAAAACTGAAAGCAGCAGGTATTCCAACCGTCCACTATGTCAGCCCGTCAATCTGGGCCTGGCGTGAAAACAGGGTTTACAGAATCAGAAAAAGTATTGACCTGATGCTGGTACTGTTTCCCTTTGAGGTTGAATTTTATCGTCGGCATGCTATACCTGCGTATTTTGTTGGTCATCCTCTGGCCGATGAAATAACCTTTAACGCTGATCACCGGAAAGCCCGTCTGGCTCTCGGGCTGGATACCGAGCGTCCGGTGCTGGCAGTGTTGCCGGGGAGCCGTGCAGGCGAGCTTGCCCGTCTGGGGCTGCTGTTTCTGCAGGTGGCCCGGACCTTGCAGCAGCGCAATCCGGCCTTGCAGGTGCTGGTGCCGGTTGTCGACGAAAAGGCACGTACAACGCTGGAGCAGCTGGCAGCCGGGCAGGTGCCGGAGCTGATCCTGCAGGTCCGGGTCGGCAGTGCGCGTCAGGTTATGCAGGCTGCGGACCGCATTCTGCTGGCATCCGGGACGGCTGTGCTGGAAGGCATGCTCAGTGGCCGGCTGATGGTGGCAGCCTATAAGGTGGCTCCACTAACCTGGTGGCTGATCCGGACTTTCGGGCTTCTGAAGGTGCGCTATGTCACGCTGCCCAATAATCTGGCCGGGGAGGAGCTGGTGCCGGAATACCTTCAGCATGATGCCAGCCATGCAAAGCTGACGGCGGCACTGGAGCAGCTGGATGAGCTGTCGCCGCAGCGGCGTGATTACCTGATGGCCTGTTTTCACGCGCAATATCGGCAGCTGCGCCTTGATGCCAGTGAAACCGCCGCCCAAACCCTACTGGAGCAGTTTCCATGCCTGCAGCCCCTGAGCTGATTGCCGGTATTGATGAGGTCGGGCGTGGTCCGCTGGCAGGACCGGTGGTGACGGCTGCCGTCATTCTGGATGCCCGCCGCCCGATTGCCGGACTGGCCGACTCGAAAACACTGACACCTGCCCGGCGTGAGGCCCTGGCTGAGGTCATCTGCTCCAGGGCGCTGGCCTACGCCTACGGGCGTGCTGAAGTCGAGGAAATCGACCGGATCAATATCCTGCAGGCAACCCTGCTGGCCATGCAACGTGCGCTTGAGGCCCTGCCGCTCCGCCCGGACCGGGTCATGGTTGATGGTAACCGCAGCCCGGTCACCCACTTGCCGGTGATGGCCATTCCCAGGGGTGACAGTCTGATACCCGTAATCAGCGCCGCTTCCATTCTGGCCAAAGTCGCCCGTGACCGGGAGATGCAGGCGTATGACCGCCTGTATCCGGGGTACGGCCTCGCGCAGCATAAAGGCTATCCCACACGCATGCACCTTGAGGCCCTGCAGCGCCTGGGCCTGTTGCCTATTCACCGCCGCAGTTTCGCACCGGTGCGGCGGCTTTTGCCTTGACGCGTTTGGCTACTGAAACAATCGTTTACCATTTGTTATAAAATCCCTGTCGTTCATCCTGCTGGCGTTAGCCCTTTATACCCCGTTTCGCATTTAATCCTGACTATGCAAGCAAGTTGTAATGTCCCTCAGCGGACTGTTTGCATTGGCGAGAGCCTTTATATTCAAGTCGGAAACAACTGCATAAAATATGACTGCTTGGTTTGTGTGAAATTTTTAAGGTGTTAAGGAGAGTCTTATAATGACGCTTAATGTAAACAATACTTCTCAAAGTACTCAAACGACTACTTCGGGTAATACCGGTACCAATACGACTGGCGGTTCCTACAATGGGAGTTTCGCTTCCTTGCTGGGTGGCAACAATCAGATGGTGCTGCTGTTGTCCCTGATCGTTCAGCTGCTGCAAGGCATGAATACGGGTGGCAACAACAGTAACAATGGTAATACCGGCTGGAATGGTGGCAACAACAACGGCTGGAATG
>JAGRJD010000087.1:0-16550 GCA_020442915.1 Thiothrix sp.
CGATTTCCGGCTGGCCGATGCTGCCCCGGTGGACATAGGTCTCATGGGTCAGGTCCATCAGGTTGTCAATCATCAGGCGGTAGTCGCAATGGATGTGGAACATGCCCCCACCCACGGTCCAGCCGGGATTGTCGGCCCAGAGTGGTTTGGGGATGTTGGCCTTGTCGGCCTTGCCGGCATCACCGGGCCAGACCCAGACATAGCCATAACGGACTTCGACCGGATAGGCCTTGATCCGGGGGAAGCGATCCACTTTCTGCTGGGTCATGGAAACGGTTTTACCCTCGCAGCCCATCACCAGCCCATGATAACCGCACACCAGGTGTTCACCCTGGATGAAGCCCAGTGACAGCGGTGCGCCCCGGTGCGGGCAGAAATCCTCAACGGCATGCACCTTGCCGGATTCGGTCTGGTAGAACACGATTTTTTCGTTGCAGATGGTCCGCCCCAGCGGGGGTTTTTCTTCCAGCTCATCCACGGTGGCGGCAACATACCAGTTGTTCTTGGCAAACATGACTCTCCTCCTCACGATCGATTGTTCAGAATGCCGCTCTTGAAAAACGGCTATTTATCGGTGACTCAGTAACTATCATTACTGAAACATGAAACGGATGGCAAGTTAAGGCTGTTTAAAGACCGTGCTTTTTGTCCGTGTACTCCCCATCTGGCCCCTTCATTCCAGTTTTCGCTGCGGGGCCCGACTGTAGGTATTGTTTTCCCGGGCGATTTTCTGCAGCAGGCTGACCAGCAGCCGGGCCTCCTCCGGGGTCAGCGGCCTGATGATTTCATCCTGTACCGCCTGCACGGCCTGCTCCACCTGTGCCAGCAGCTCCCGGCCGGCGGGTGTGATGGCCACCAGCTTGAAACGTTTGTCCTTTTCGCTGGCACTGCGGGACACCCGCCCGCTCTCCAGCAGTTTTCCGACCAGATGGGTGGTGGTGGTACGATCCAGCGCCACCAGCCCGCCCAGTGTGATCTGGTCCAGCGTGCGCCGGTGTTCAAGGGCGGATAATACGGCATACTGCAGGGGGGTGATACCGAAACGGTGGCACTTGTGGTGAAAAATACCCAGTGCAATCTGGTGGCAGCGGCGTAACAGGTGCCCCGGCTTCAGGCTGAACGGATCCGTCAGCGGAAGCAGGTCGGTGTCGGGCTGCGTGGGCACGGTGCTGCTCTCAGGCGGCATCCGGCTGTTGCATGGGGGCGGCTTTCCGGAAGGCATCCAGGGCATCACAGGCCTCGAAAATGCGCATGATGGTAGGGTAGGGGGCCATGTCAATATTGAAGCGCCGGTTGTTCCAGAGTTGTGCATACAGACAGCAGTCGGCATAACCGGGAGTCTCACCGTGACAGAAAGTGCCGGTCATGGCGTCGGTGGCCAGCATCTGCTCCAGCGGCCCGAAGGTGGTTGTGACCCAGTGGCTGAACCAGCGCGTGACACCGGCCTGATCCGCTCCGAATTCGGTACCCAGGTATTCCAGCACGCGCAGGTTGTTGAGCGGGTGGATTTCCAGTGCAATCATCTGGGCCAGTGCCCGGACCCTGGCCCGCTCCAGTGCGGTTTCCGGCAGCAGGGGCGGCTTTGGAAACTGCTCCTCCAGCCATTCCATGATGGCCAGTGATTGAGTCAGCACCCGCCCACCTTCCAGTTCCAGGGCCGGGACCAGCCCCTGGGGATTCTTGGCCAGATAGGCCGGGGTTTCGTTCTCGCGCTCCTTGAGGGCATAGGGTACATAGTCGTAAGTCAGGCCCTTGAGATTGAGGGCCGCACGCAGACGGGTGGAGGTGGAACTGCGGAAATAGTTGTGCAGGATCAGGTGCATGCTGGGAACTCCCGTGGGCGGATGGATGCGGGTCCGGAAAAAGGTAGTCAATCATAGTACTGATTATTTCCGGGCTTGAAAAGCCGAACGGGTGTGAAATGCCAAAGATGAAGCCAGCCCACAGGGGGAGGGCCGGCTTCGTTTTATTATTATAATCTCTGGTTCAGGTGTTTCGGGTGATTCAATGGACCCTGGCCTTGCCGGTGCTGCTGATGACAACCAGCTGCTTGCCGTTGTGCTTGGGTGCTGCTTTGCTCTGCTTGGCACGGACAACGGCACGGTTGCTGCTCAGGGTCTGGATCAGCCGGCTCAGGCGGCTTTCCTTTTTTTCGACCTGCTGACGCTCCCGTGTGGTTACTTTTCGGTCACGATTGACCTGCTTGATGGTCGCCTTCAGGGAAGCCAGCTCCCGGTTCAGGGTATTGTGCTCGGTCCGGGTCAGGCTGCCGGTTTTCACGCCGTGGGCAATGCGCTGCTCCAGTTTCGCGGTTGAGAACACAACCTTCTTGTGCTGAGGCTGCGGTGCAACCCGGTGACTGGTTTGCTGTTTGCTCTTGTCATACTGTTTGCTGTCGTGGCTGCTGTTGCCGGCCATGGCGGCAGAGGAGGCGAACAGGGTGGCAGTGATCAGGGCGGCGAAAAAGGTATTCGGTTTCATGGTTTTGTTCCTTTCAGTTGGACGTTGTTCACGTTGGTTTCTGGTGTCGACAGGTATGAAGATACGCCGCCATCACGCAAAAAATTTGTCCGGAATGAGGAAAAAAACCGCTTGCTGATTCCCCTGTTCAGGGGAGTCAGTATGAACGGGTTGTCACGGAACAAGGTGGTTCCGGTTGCCTGAATGGTGGTGGGGCTGCAGGTCCTGCGGGGTTTCTGGTCTGGACATTGACTGATGGCTGGCGGACACTGGGTGCTTTGTCAGCAGGAGGAGTATTCCGATGTCCCGATCCATGACACCTGTCATTCCAACGCTTGAACACCTGATGCGGGTCGAGGTTGAAATTGCGCCTCCCCTGATGGTCGGGTCGGTGCCAACGGGGGAGCGCCGTATCATTCCCATTACCGGCGGGCGTTTTGATGGTGAGAAACTGCGCGGTGAGGTCATCCCGGGTGGTGCGGACTGGCAACTGGTACAGGCAGGTGGCTCCGCCATTCTGGAGGCCCGTTATACCCTGCGGACTGACGAGGGTGCCCTGATCTTCATTACCAACCGGGGATTCCGTACCGGCAGTCCGGAAGTGCTGGCCCGTATCATGGCCGGAGAGCGGGTCGAACCGTCCGAATATTATTTCCGGGCCGCACCGGTGTTCGAAACCGGAGCCGAGCGCTATCGCTGGCTGAACTATACGGTGGCAGTCTGTTCGGCGGTGCGGACGCTGGAAACGGTTCTGCTGGACTTTTACCAGGTCTCTTGAAGCGTCACCGTTCAGGCATAACCCTGCCGGTGCCATTCCGCCATCCACTGTTGCAGAAAGCCGGCAAACTGGTCGGCGGTGGATGAGTTGACGCGCGAGGCGGGGGAGTAAAGCTGGACATCGCGGATATATTCGGGATTCCGTACCCGTTTTGAGATCAGCCCCAGTTTGCGTGCCAGCACTACCACATATTCCGGTGCCAGGGTGACGGCTTCGCCACTGGCGGCGATTCCCAGTGCCGTGGTGATGTTATCGACAATTTCCGGTGGCATGATACCGGTATGGGTGGGGGTCCAGGGGGCCATGCTGGCGATACTTTGTTCATGGTCACGGCTGGCCGCAACAAGGCTGTAGCGCTCCAGCTCCGGCCAGCTCAGGCTTTCAACACCGGCGAGCGGATGTTCCCGTGCACACCACAGGACCCAGCGGCTGTTGAACAGTGTCCGGGCCTGTACCGCGTCATGCTTTTCCCGGTCAGGTCCCACCGCAAGGTCAAAATCACCCTGGGTGATGCCGTCGACCAGATAACCGACAGCCGTATCCACAATCCGGATGGCGACTTCCGGGTGCTGACGGCGGTAATCACGGATCGCGACCGGCAGCACCAGACTGGCCAGTACCAGTGGTGCCCCGACCGTGACAATGGTCTGCAGGTTGTTTCTGATGGTCTGGGCCGAGAGCTGCAGGTCCTGCAGGCGGCGCAGGGTGGTATTGGCAAAGGGCAGCAGGGCCTTGCCGGCCCCGGACAGCTCTACCCGCCGGGTGGTGCGGTCAAACATGGCAAAACCGATCTGGTTTTCAAATTCGGCCACCAGCTGACTGATGGCCTGGGCGGTCATGCCCAGCCGTTCGGAGGCCAGCTTGAAACTGCTGGTATCGGCCACTGCAATGACGGCTTCAATCTGGCGGATGGTGATGCGGGTGAGTGCCATCGGGGTATTATCACGGTTTAGCGGATCGTTTGACAAATATGGATGATCTGCTCGCGCAACCACTGGTCGGCCTTGGACTGATGGGTCATTTTGTTCCAGTAGAGATTCAGTTCAAAACCGCTGTCAAACGGAGGGTCCTTGATCCGCATCCCGTCGCCGATCAGGCGTGCCAGCCGTTCAGGCAGTGTCAGCACCAGATCGGTACTGGCGATGGTGGGGAAAAAGTTGGACACTGTCGGTAGACGCAGCACGATATTCAGGTTCACCCCCTGAAGTTCAGGCGTACCCAGATAAAGCGACTTCCAGCCACCCTCGTAGCCAATCTCCACATGCTTGGCAGCCATATAATCTTCACGGCTGATCGTCTGCCCTGCCAGGGGATGCCCCGCCGACATCAGGCAGACATAACGCTCGTTGAATAGCGGGCGTTTGTAAAGCCCCTCATACTCACGCACTACCGGCGACAGCAGCAGGTCGCACTGCCCACGCTGCAACTGCTGATGGCCACTGACATGCGACTGGATAACCGTCAGGTGAATGTGTGGTGCCAAACGGTTCAAGCGCTTGACCAGACTGGGAATCACCACTTGTAACTCATACTGGTTACAGGAGATGGTGACAGCCAGGCGTGCCTCGGCAGGCACAAAGTCCAGCGGCTGGAGCAGGTCAGCGAACCCCCGGAGCAGGTTCTCCACGGTCGGCATAAGCTGGTGGCAACGGCTGGTCGCTGCCACGCCCCGCCCGGAACGCACAAAAAGTGGGTCATGCAACGCATCCCTGAGTTGATCCAGCGTATAACTGACGGTTGACTGGTTCTGCCCCAGCTCAATCGCTGCCGCCGTGACCGAACCCAGTTCATAGATCAGTTTAAGTGTTCTGAGGCTTTTAAAACTCAAGGCGCTATAATCAATATTTTCCATAAAATATATCAGGATTATCGGCTTAATTGATAGTAAGAGCTGCGCTATAGTGAGGTCAATGCTTAATCCACAAGGGGAGGAGAACCCAATGGCACAACGCAATTTAACCGCTGATGAAATCCGGCAGTATCAACAGGATGGTGTCGTCCCTATCCGCCAGGCCGTCGACCCCGAATGGGTCGGGAAACTGCTTGCCTTCGGCCAGCAGCAGCTCAACAATCCCAGCGAACTCTGTAACGATGGTAGCCCCGGTGCGGAAAAAGGCCGCCTGTTTACCGACCGCTACCTGTGGCGTTCCAACGCGCTTGTTTATGCCTATGCCAAAGACTCCGGTTGCGCACGCCTGGCGGCCCAGGCCATGCAAAGCCAGACGGCCCGCTTCTATTTTGACCACTTACTGATTAAAAAAGCAGAAACCGAAACACCGACACCCTGGCACCAGGATGTTCCCTACTGGCCCTTCAAGGGGCGGCAGATCGCCTCGATCTGGCTGGCGCTCACACCCGTGACAGTAGCCGGTAGTGGCATGGAGTTTGTGCGCGGCTCCCACCGTGACCAACTGATGTACCTGCCGGAAGCCTTTGGTGCCTCCGGTAAACAGAAAAACACCTGGACGGGTACCGGGGAAGGTGTGCCCTGCCCGGATATCGAAGCTGACCGCAGTCAGTTCGACATTATCGGTTTTGACCTGCAACCCGGCGATGCCCTGCTGTTTTCGGCCTGGACCCTGCACGGTTCACCCGGCAACCAGTCCGCGACCCAGGATCGTTTCGCCTTCTCAACCCGCTGGCTGGGTGATGATGCAATCTGGGATCCGCGCCCTGGCACCGACCCCAGTGTCAATCCCCAGGAGGTGCGCACTGTCCCCGGTGCGCATCCCGACGATAATGCCATTTTCCCCGAGTTTTATGCGGCCTGAAAAATATGCTGTTGCACAGGGTAGTACCCGCCACGGCAATGGCGGCTTCAATCTGGCAGAGGGTACGGTAAGGGTGCCATAAAATAATTATCAAGAATTTCTTGATAAAATATCATTTTATATTGGTTTTTATCGATAAACGCCAGTGTTATTTTTTGCTTCCTGGTTTTCCGGGCGATGACCGGGAAGCAGCCGATCAATGTGGAGGAGGAGAGTATGGCATTCAGGGCGTGGCTGGACGCACATTACCGTGAGCGCGGCCTTTTTATGTGGCTGGCGTTCAGTCTTGAGCTGGTGGCGGTCATCACCTTGTTTCTGCTGATGCTGCTGACCTGTGCGGATGTAACCGGGCGCTATCTGTTCAACAACTCGATTGACGGGGCCATTGAGCTGACCCGGATCGGGCTGGCCATCATGGTGTTTGCCGAACTGCCGGTTATTTCCTGGCGCGGGGGGCATGTGGTGGTTGATCTGCTGGACAGCATTGTCAGTCACCGGCTGATCCGGGTGTTTTCCATGCTGGCGGCGCTCCTGATCGCCACCTCGCTCTATTTTGTCGCCTGGCGCATCTGGGAGCTGGCCGAGCGCTCGCTCCGGCGGGGTGAGGTGACGGAATACCTGAAATTTCCCGAAGGCTACCTGATTTATTACATTGCCCTGATGAGCTGGGTGACAGCTGCCACCATGATCACCTATGGTATCTATCACCTCTGGGTAACGCCATCAGACAACCAACTGGTGAGTGACTGAATATGACCGTGGTTCTCATTGGTTTTGCGATATTGCTGTTACTGATCATCGGCTTGCGCCTGCCGATTGCCATTGCCATGGGCCTGGTCGGTTTCTTCGGTTTTGCCGTATTGCAGGGGCTGACCCTGGACACACTGTTCACCTTCAACTGGAAAGCGGCCCTGACCCTGGCCTCCAACCGCATTACGGAAACCGTTCAGGACTATGGCCTGTCGGTGATTCCGCTGTTCATCCTGATGGGCAACCTGATTACCCGGGCCGGTCTGTCCCAGAAACTGTACGACGCCTCCTATGCCTTTCTCGGACACCGCAAGGGCGGGCTGGCCATGTCGACGGTACTGGCCTGTGGCGGGTTTTCCGCGATTTGCGGCTCCAGTCTGGCAACAGCGGCCACCATGTCCAAGGTTGCCATGCCACCCATGCGCCGCTTTGGTTACGATGATTCGCTGGCGGCTGCTTCCATTGCCGCCGGTGGCACGCTGGGTATCCTGATACCGCCCAGCGTGATTCTGGTGATTTATGGGTTGTTGACCGAAACCAGTATCCGCGAGCTCTTTGCTGCCGGCTTTTTGCCCGGACTGTTGGGGGTGCTGCTGTATCTGCTGGCCGTTCGTTATGTGGTCTGGCGGCACCCGGAGCGGGGACCTGCCGGCAAGGCCTTCTCCTGGCCCGAGCGGCTCAGGGCCCTGAGTGGTGTCTGGGGTGTGCTGGCGCTGTTTGCCCTGGTCATGGGCGGCATTTATCTGGGGGTTTTTACACCGACGGAGGCAGCCGGTGTCGGGGCCGGCGGGGCTTTTCTCATTGCCCTGTTCCGGAAGACCCTGTCTCTGGGCGTGGTTTTTGAGGTCTTTTCCGATACCGCCCGCACCTCCGCCATGCTGTTTGCTGTTGTGATCGGCGCCCTGATTTTTTCCGATTTCATCAATCGGGCCGGTTTCACCGATCTGCTGGTGAGTTACGTAGCCTCCCTGCAGGTGGCTCCCATTGTGGTGATCCTGGTGATTCTGGGGATTTACATCCTGCTGGGCATGGTGTTTGAAAGCCTTTCCATGCTGTTGCTGACCGTGCCCGTGTTTTATCCGCTGGTGGCCGAACTGGGTTTTAATCTGGTCTGGTTCGGCATCGTGGTGGTGGTGGTCACGGAAATCAGCCTGATCACTCCCCCGGTGGGCATGAATGTTTTTGTACTCAGTGCGGTGCTCAAGGACATCAGGACCGGCACGATTTTCCGGGGGGTCACGCCCTTCTGGGTCGCTGACATTGTACGCCTGTTACTCATTGTCTTTATTGCCCAGATTGCACTGTTCCTGCCTGATTTACTGTACCGGTGAGTACCGGTCATGATGGAGAATACCTTGTATGCAGCATCGCTATTTTGAAAAACCCGAGCGCTACAGTGCAGAGGAATGGGACGCACGGGTCAAACTCGCCGGTGTTTATCGGGTCTTTGCCCGTCTGGGCTGGGATGAGTCGATTTATAACCATATTTCGCTGCGTGTACCCGGCTCCGAGCCTCATTTCCTGATCAACCCCTTCGGGCTGCACTATACGGAAGTCACGGCTTCCAACCTGATCAAGGTGAACGTGCAGGGCGAGATTCAGGGCCATTCGGACTGGCCGATCAATCCCGCCGGCTTCACCTTTCACGGTGCCATTCATGAGCATCTGGGGGACCAGGCACACTGTGTCATGCATGTACACACCACTGCCACCTCGGCGGTCTGCTGTCTGGAGGACGGACTGCAGTACAGTAATTTCTATGCCGCCCAGCTGTATGGCAAGGTCGCCTACCATGCGTTCGAGGGCATTACCGTGCATCGTGATGAAGGTCTGCGCATTCTGGACAGTGCGGGGGGCAAGCCGGTGCTCATGCTGCGCAATCACGGCCCGGTCGTGATCGGTGCCACGCTGGCACAGGCTTTTTCCCTGATGTGGCTGGTCAACCGTGCCTGTGAAATCCAGGTGGCCACCGGTGCGATGGGCCGGGCATGCCTTATTCCGGAGCCTGTACTGGAAAAGTGTGTCCGGGATTCCCTGAATTTCAACCCGGACTATGGTGGCGGAGAGGATGCGCTGGCTGCCATGATCCGGCTGGTCGAGCGTCAGGACCCCTCTTTCAGGCATTAAGCCGGTTTGTCGCGGCGTCAATCATCCGGACATCATGTCCGAACCATTTCCAAGGAGTTTACCCATGAACCTGAAACATACACTGATCGGTGCGGTTGTCGGTGCCTTCATCACCCTGCCGGCCTTTGCTGCCGATGTGACGACATTACGGGCTGCAACCTGGCTGCCGCCCAGCAACCCGCAGAATACCACGGTCTGGCCGACCTGGGCCAAATGGGTGGAGGAGGCTACCGAGGGCCGGGTCAAGGTCGTGGTCGAGGACTACACGGGTCATCCCAAAACCCTTTTTTCGGCGGTTGAGGATGGCATTCTGGATGTCGCTTCTACTGTCAATACGTATCTGCCGGGGCGTTTCAAGTTGCCCAGCGTGGCCGAGATTCCGGGCGAAATTTCCAGTGCGGAGGGCGGATCGGTGGCCCTGTGGAAAACTTATCAGGAGTATTTTGTCGAGGCGGACGAATACGATGGCTTGAAGGTGCTGTCCATGTTTGTACACGGTCCGGGGCAGATGCATACCAAGTTCCCTGTCAATACCCTGGCGGACATGAAGGGCAAAAAAATGCGCATTGGCGGCGGACTGGTGAACGAGCTGGCTGCGCGTCTGGAGGTGACACCGGTGAATGCACCGGCGACCAAATCCTATGAAATGCTGCAGCAGGGCGTGGTTGACGGTACCTTCCTGCCGGCACAGGAGCAGAAGGCGCTGCGCCTGACTGAAGTCACCACCGACCTGACCCTGTTCCCGAAAGGGCTTTACACCACGGCCTTCACCATCTTCATGAATCCGGACTTTTTCGAGGGCCTGAGCCCGGAGGATCAGGAGGCCATCATGAGCGTATCCGGAGAAAAACTGGCCCGTCTGGCCGGTTCTGCCTGGGGGGCTGCGGATGCTGAAGGGATTGCCACCGCCAAAGAGGCCGGTATCCATGTGGTGGAACTGAGCCCTGATGACCCGCGTGTGGTTGAAATGCACAAGCTGGCCGAAGGGATTGATCAGCAATGGATCAAGGATGTGGCGGACCGCAAGGTGGATGCGGCGGCGGCATTGGCGGCCTTCCGCAAATACGTTGCGGAAGAGGAAGAAAAAGCAGCAAAGCCTTAGTCGGCAGTGCTTTGTTTCAACAGGATAAACCCATGAAAATCTGTATTTATGGGGCGGGTGCTGTCGGCATTCTGCTGGGGGCCGGACTGGCGCGTGCGGGAAACGACGTTTCCGTCGTTGCCCGGGGTGAGACGCTGGTAGCCATTCAGCAAAACGGTCTGGGGCTGCAGACACCGGACGGTATTGAATACTGTCCGGCCACTGCCAGTGCCGACCCTGCGGCACTGGGGCCTCAGGATCTGATCATCATCGCGGTCAAACAACCGGCTCTGGATGCCGTATCCCGCTCATTGGCTCCGTTAATGGCGGCACATACCCAGGTGCTGCTGGCCATGAACGGCGTGCCATGGTGGTTTTTTGATGGCCTGTCCGGTGAGTATCAGGGCATGACCCTGAAGCGAGTGGACCCGGACGGCCAGCTGCGCCAGCGCATTCCGAGTGCACAGGTTCTCGGCTGTGTGGTGCATCTGGCCTGTTCCACGCCGCAGCCGGGGGTGTCCTTCAATCCATTTGGCAAGCGGCTGATTATCGGCAGGCCGCGGGGTAACACTGAAGCGGTGGATACGGCAGTCCGCGAGCGGTTGCAGGCCGCCAGGTTTGAGGTCGAGTGGTCAGCCCGGATTCAGCAGGATATCTGGTACAAGTTGTGGGGCAACATGACCATGAATCCGGTATCCGCACTCACCAAAGCCACTTCCGACAAGGTACTGGATGACGAGCTGGTGAATGCCTTCTGCAGCCGGGCCATGGAGGAAGCCGCAATGATCGGCGACCTGATCGGCTGTCCGATTGACGAGACACCGCAGGCCCGCAATGCCGTGACCCGCAAGCTGGGGGCCATGCGTACCTCCATGCTGCAGGATGCGGATGCCGGGAAAACCCTGGAGGTGGAGGCCCTGATCGGGGTGGTGCATGAGATGGGGGTCAGGACCGGCGTGGCCACGCCCAGTATTTCAGCGCTGTACGGGCTGATCCGCCTGTATGCCAGCCAGATGGGGCAGTCGTCAGTTCCGGCTGCCGGGTAACACGGATAAACCCTGTCAGCCGGCGGTATTACGCTCCACCCAGCGCAGGCTGCCATCCGACAGGGTTTCACGTTTCCAGAACGGCGCGTTGTGCTTGAGCGTTTCCATGATCTGGCGGCAGGCGTCAAAGCCTGCCGCCCGATGCGCGGACCAGACGGCCACCAGCACGATCGGATCACCGGGCCGAATTGCTCCGACCCGATGGCGCAGCAGTACATGATCCAGCCTGAAACGGGTCACGGTTTCCTGCACCAGGGTTTGCAGCTGCCGGGTGGTCATGGCCGGGTAATGCTCCAGGGTCATGGCCTGCACCGTATCCCCTTCGTTGAAGTCGCGCATGGTGCCGACAAACACGGCATTGGCACCGCTTTTGCCGGCGGCAAAGTCCGGGTGCTGCTGGAAGGTGGCCAGCTCATGCCAGGGATCGAAGCCCTGCTCGCAGACCTGAATGTCAAGCATGCTCAGCCTCCGGTGACCGGCGGGAAAAAGGCCACTTCCGCCGCATCGTCAATCAGGCTCTCCCCCCGGCAATATTCCTGATTACAGGCGACCAGTACATTACCCGGCAGCCGGGTCTGACCGGTTGCCAGGCACCAGACCTGTGAGGCCGTCATTTCAGGCTGCCAGGCGACTTCGGCCTGAGGTCGGCCCAGCTGCTCACGCAGGCTGGCGAAAAACAGGACCCTGATACTCATGCATAACCTCCCTGACGGGTAAAGGGCTGAATGATGACGGTAGCGCCGACTTCGACACCGGCATTGTCGGCGGGAAGCACGATGAAACAGTTGGCCCGGCTCATGGTGGTGAGGATGCCGGAGCCTTGATGGCCGGCGCGCTCCACGCTGAGACTGCCATCGGGGGCACTGTGGCTGATGCCGCGGATGAATTCGGTGCGCCCCGGCTTTTTGCGCAGATGGCTCTGGCAGGTAGCACGTACCCGCAGCGGCTGGTAATCCTGCTCTCCGGCCAGCTTCAGCAGGGCAGGCTGCACCAGCTGCTGAAACGTGACCATGACTGCCACCGGATTGCCGGGCAGGCCGAAAAACAGGGTGTCGTTGATATGCCCGAAAGCCAGCGGACGCCCCGGTTTGATGGCGATTTTCCAGAAACTGATACGCCCGAGGCGCTCCAGAATCGCTTTGGTGAAATCCGCCTCACCCACGGACACGCCGCCGGAGGTGATCACCACATCCGCCTGGGCGGCAGCTTCGGTGAAGGCTGCTTCCAGGCTGGCTGGGTCATCCCTGACCACGCCCAGATCAAGAATGTCCAGACCCAGCTGTCGCAGCATGCCGTACAGGGTATAGCGGTTGCTGTCATAGACGCAGCCCGGTTCCAGCACTTCACCCACCGAGCGCAGCTCATCCCCGGTGGAGAAAAAGGCGACCCGCGGGGGGCGGAATACCTTCACCTCACTCAGTCCCAGTGACGCCATCAGACCCAGATCAGCAGGTGTCAGGCGTCGGCCAGGCTGCAGAATGGTCTGGCCGCTGGCAATGTCCTCCCCGGCCAGGCGTACATTCTGTCCAGCACGGTGCCCGGTACCGATGCGGACATGCTGAGTGCCGCACTTTTCGGTCTGTTCCTGCATCACCACCGTATCCGTGCCTTCGGGCATGGGGGCACCGGTCATGATACGCACGCATTCGTTTTCCCCGCATTTGCCATCCCAGTGCTGGCCGGCAAACAGGCTGGCCACCACTTTGAATTCCCGGATGGCATCCTGTGGCAGGTCGCTGCTGCGCAGGGCATAGCCGTCCATGGCGGAATTGGTGTGTGCCGGTACATTGTGCGGCGAGTGGATGGGCTGGGCCAGGACCATGCCCAGTGCTTCACGCAGGTTGCGGCTGATGCGTGTATTCAGTGGCTGGATGGTCTCCAGAATGCCCGTGAGGGCCGCCTGGTAACTGTGGCTGTAGGGGTCGGCATCGTCCATGCAGCTGTCGGCTGAACGGATTTCGGTACTGCCGGGCATCCGGGGTGCCGGGGCGGGCTGCTGGTCTGACAGGTATTGCATGATGAAGTCTGTAATGGTTTCAGGGGTGTTCATGTCCAGCACCGGCAGGGGGCGTGCACCGGTGGGAAATGCCGGGGGCTGATCCACCGCCAGCGCCAGAATACTGGCATCCTGCGGGTACAGGAGCGGGCGGCCTAGACTGGGACGGTGTACTTCAATCTTGGGGTAATTCTCGTGCTTGAAACCCTCCACCAGAATCAGGTCCGCGCAGTCCGGCTGGACAAACTGCAGGGCTTCGGCCAGTGAGACATCCCGGTTGATGTTGGGGCATTCATGCATCAGGGCCACCCGCTTGAGCGAGGCCAGCACCACCTGATCGGCCCCGGCCTCCCGGAAGCGGAAACTGTCCTTGCCCGGTTTGTCCAGCTCCAGACTGTGGTGGCCATGCTTGATGACAGTCAGGCGCAGACCTCGTGCCTTGAGCAGGGGGATCAGGCGCGTCAGCAGTGTGGTTTTGCCGGTGCCACTGTAGGCGCAAAAGCCGATCATGGGAATGTGGCTGCTGGTCATGGCTGTGTCTGCTCCCGCCGGTATTGCTGTTGCAGTGCCTGCTGCTGTTCCGGGGTGTTGATGTTGCGGAACAGGCGGGCGACATCTGAAAAGTCCGCATGCACCATGGGGTGTTGCTGGTACCAGCGGTCGATCTTGCGTTCACCACGGGCGAGAAAAGCCTGAAGGCTCTGGTGCAGGCTGACCGGAATCAGGGCATGTACCGGTTGCAGGCGTTCACCATCGTGGGCCACGGCAAGGGCCGCCTCCGGCTGGTTCCGTAAGGCATCCAGCAGGCGCCGGGCCATGTCGGGTGCGATCCAGGGACCATCGCAGGGCAGGGTCATGATGTGGGTGGTCTGTGCAGCCTGCATGGCAGCACTGAAGCCGGCCAGCGGCCCCTGAAAATCCGGCAGGGGATCACCCAGAACCGGATGGCCGTAGCGGGCATAGAGCGACGGGTTGCGGTTGGCATTGATGAGGATATGGCTGACCTGCGGGCTCAGGGCATCCAGCAGGTATTCAATCAGCGGGCGTCCTTCAAACAGCAGCAGGCCCTTGTCCTGCCCGCCCATGCGTCGGCCCATGCCGCCGGCCAGAATTACGCCGCTGATGCTGGTTTCGGGTGTGCTCATGCGGCCTCCCGACTGCCGGACGGGGAGGCCGGGTGTATGAGTCGGGCCTGTTCCAGCTGCAGATGTACATCGGTCATGGCTTCAAAATACGCCGGATCATGGCTGGTGACCAGCAGGGCCATGCCTTCATCCCGCAGGCGTGCAATCATGGCCAGTGTGCGCTCCCGGGCCTGCCGGTCCATGTTGGCCGTCGGCTCATCCAGCAGCAGGGCACAGGGCTGGCGCAGCAGGGCACGGGCAATGGCGACTTTCTGGCATTCACCGCCGGAGAGGCGTTTGGCATCAGCCGTGAGCAGGTGTTCAAGGCCGGCCCACTGGCTGATGTGCCGGATTGCTGCCTGCCGCTGCGGACGGGCCAGCGTGCGTGGCAGGGCGAAGGCCAGATTGTGCCAGACACTGCCCTGAAACAGGAACGGCTGCTGGTGCAGGTACATGATCCGCTGCTGCAGGCGGGGGCGGGCCTGACGCCAGTGCCGCCAGCCGTTGTCCAGCCGGACTTCGGCCTGATCCGGTGCTTCCAGACCTGACAGGATGCGCATCAGGGTGGTTTTGCCACTGCCGTTGGGGCCGGTCAGCAACAGGCATTGCCCCGCCTGCAACGTCAGTTCAACCCGGTCCAGCAGGTTGCGTTTGCCATAATGTTTGGAAAGCCCCCGGAATCCGGTGGCGGGGCAGTGCCTGCTGTCGGTTTGAGAACGATCGGGCTGCATGGAACCTTGTCCGGCTGGAAACAAGCCGTGATGGTAGCGGTTTGGTACTGCGCTGATCAAGTATCCGGGGGGCCGGACGGGTTTCCGCCGGCATCCGGGAGCTGGTAGCTCAAGCGTACAAAATCATTCAGTGTCAGGGTCTCGGCCCGGCAGCCGGGGTTAATGCCGGCCTGCTCGATCCGGCTGGCGGACAACAGCGGTTTCAGGGTATTGCGCAGGGTTTTGCGGCGTTGCGAGAACGCCTGGGCGACCAATGCAGCAAAAGCCGCTTCGTCACGGGCAGCGAGCTCAGGTACCGCTTTGGGCTGCAGCCAGACCACGGCAGAATCAACCTTGGGCGGGGGAGTGAATGCGCCCGGCCCGACGTGCAACAGCCGGGCCACCTGACAATAGTACTGGATCATGACTGACAGGCGTCCGTAATCCCTGCTGCCGGGGCTGGCGATGATCCGGTCCACCACCTCCTTCTGCAGCATGAACAGCATGTCGCGGATCTGGCGGCGCTGGCCCAGCAGGTGGAACAGCAGCGGCGTGGAGATATTGTAGGGCAGATTACCCACAATCCGCAGACGGGTGCTGCTGTCCTGTACCAGCGGCGCCAGCTCCAGTTTCAGAGCATCCTGCGCATGAATCTGCAGTTTGCCTTGCGCTTCCGGATGCTGCTGCCACCAGGCAATCAGGTCACGGTCGATTTCCACCACATCCAGGCGCTGCAGGCGTGCCAGCAGTGGCAGGGTCAGGGCCCCCGGACCGGGGCCGATTTCCACGACCCGGTCTTCCGGCTGGAGTGCCAGTGCCTTGAGCATGCGTTCAATCACGCTTCGGTCATGCAGAAAATGCTGACCGAAGCGTTTTTTGGCCTGTTGCGGGTAAGTGGCCGGCTTCACTCCAGAATCTTCAGTTCGACCCGACGATTCTGTGCCCGGCCTTCCGCCGTCTCGTTGTCGGCAACGGGCTCACTGGAACCATAGCCCACCGCCGTCAGGCTGGACTGAACGCCCTGGTCAATCAGGTACTGCATGACAGCATCAGCACGGGCCTTGGACAGTGTGGTGTTGACTTCCTGATTGCCAGTGGAGTCGGTATGGCCGGCCACTTCGATCTTCAGCTCCGGATGCCGCTTCAGGGTCTCTGCTGCTTCATTCAGGATCGGCTGGGAATCCTGGGTCAGGACATCCGAACCCCGGTTGAAGTTGACCCCCTGGAGGCTGATGTTCACATTGGCCGCACAGCCGACCGCGTTGACTTCGGCCCCGGCAGCGGTATCCGGGCAAAGATCGTCCGGATTGCCGACCCCATCCCGGTCATCATCCGGTACAAGATTACAGCCTTTTTCATCGACAGCAGCACCAGCCAGGGTATCGGCACACTGGTCGGCACTGTCCTTGACACCATCGGCATCGACATCCAGCTCACAGCCATTAGCGTCGACCTTGGCCCCAGCCGCAGTATCGGCACACTGGTCGACGCTGTCCTTGACACCATCGGCATCGGTATCCAGTTCGCAACCTTTTTCGTCGACTTTGGCCCCAGCTGCGGTATCGGCACACTGGTCAGCGCTGTCCTTGACGCCATCGGCATCGGTATCCAGTTCGCAACCTTTTTCGTCGACCTTGGCCCCAGCCGCAGTATCGGCACACTGGTCGGCACTGTCCTTGACACCATCGGCATCGGTATCCAGCTCGC